>JAFQGD010000044.1 GCA_017398355.1 Akkermansia sp.
CTCCGAATATGTGCCACCGCCATAAGGTCCGCGCGGGCCGAGAGCAAGAGTCAAAGGCCCCACAGACAGAGAAGCTAAATCGTCTGCACCGAGCGTAGCGAAAATAGTAGCAGTGCTACCATTCGGCACCGTCAAGCACCAACAGTTGGATTCGCTTTGGGGTTGAGCATTAGAAGTATCAGTATCATTGCCGGCGAGGGCAATGCCGTTGTTTGTATGGTGTATGGATAACATAGAATGCCAGGGTAGCACAAGAATGAGCCTGTTGCATCAATTTCAGGCTCGCCGCAAATCCTGTCCCTCCCCACCCCTCCGCGCATAATGAAGCATCCATCTTACTCTTCAAAAAAAAGCCACCCGGCGGGGCGAAGATGCCATGCCGGGTGGTGAAGCGCGGAGCCCGCAGCGTGTTTATCAGCGGAAGCTGAGGGATTTGACCTTGGCCGCGAGGGTGTCGAGCATGGCCTTGTGGGCGGCATCTACCTCTGCCGCGGTGAGCGTTTTCTTGGCATCGCGGTAAAGGAAGGTGTAGGTCATGGCTTTGCGATCCGTGGGGAGCTTTTCACCGGTGGGGTCGGTGAATACGTCCTTGAGACGGCAGGAGACAAGCAGCTTTTGCTTGGCAGATTCCACGGCTTTCATGATGTCTGCATGGCGAGTGGCGGCGGGCACATCCAAGGAGGCATCGCGGCCGGAGCCGGGGAACTGGGGCAAATCTGCTGCCTTGTAGGGGGCTGTGGCAATCTGCTGGAGTTTGCGCAGGTCGAGCTCAGCGTAGTAGCATTCTGCGGGCAGCCCCAGGTTGCGGCAGGTTTCCAGAGAGAGGCGGGCAAAGTAGCCACAGGGCTGGCCGTTGAGCTGGATATCTGCGCCCAAGGCGGCGTTATCGCGGTCGCGGGCCGGGGAGAGGGTGAGGTTGGCTTTGGGTACCAAGATATCCAGAGCAGCGTGCAGGTGCTGGTAGCTGATCTGGGCCGGCTTGGTGTTATCCCAACTGGCGGGGGTGAGTTTGCCGGCCATGAAGATGCCCAGCACCTCATTTTCGATATCGCGCCCCTTGCCACCGCCTGTGTTGCGGAAGACGCGGCCGCATTCGAAGAAGCGCAGTACTTCCATGCCTTGGTTAATATTGCGTGCGGCCACGGCGATGAGCCCGGGAGCCAAAGAGGGGCGCAGCGTGGAGTGATCCTCCGAGATGGGGAGCGCTACACGGATGATATCGCCCTGCATGAGAGGCTTGATGGGCAGGGCATGCTGCACACTGGCAATGGTGGGGTCGATGCTCTGCTCGGCAATGAGCTTGAAGGTCTGCACCTCGCGGAAACCGGCACCGGCCAGCTTGCGGGAGAGTGCCATGCGGTAATCATGGGCGCGGTCGTGTGCACTTTCCTCTACAAAGATAGAGGTGTTGGTGGCGGGGATGTTGTCGATGCCGTACACGCGCACAATTTCCTCCAGCAGATCGCAGCTGCGTTTCAAGTCCAAGCGCCAAGGCGGGCAGTCCCAAGTGGTGGCAGCAGCTGTTGTTTCTTTGAGCCCCAAATGGCGCAGGATGCGGGCGGCTTCCATGTGCGGCACAGAGGCGTTGGTCATCACATCCAGCTCCTTCCAATCCAAGCTCACTTGGTCGAGCGCGTAGTGGATAAGGGCATCCGTCCCCTGCGTGAGAACCGTGGCCGTGGGGGCGTTCTCCTCCGGCACAAGGCAGGGGGCTTGGCCTCCCACAAGCACGGGCTCTGCTGTGCCACCTGCGCACTCCAGTATCAGTTGGGTGGCGCGTGCGGCTGCGCGCAGTACATTCCAAGGAGAGGTGCCGCGCTCGAAACGGTAGGAAGAATCGGAGCCCAGTGCTAAACGACGGCTGGTGAAGCGGATGTTGCTGCGGGCAAACCAAGCGGATTCCAGTACGATGTCGGTGGTGGCTTCTGTCACGCCGGAGTCAAGTCCGCCCATCACGCCACCCAGCGCAAGAGCCGCGCCGGAGGCATCGGAGATGACGATGTCATCCGTGCAAAGGGTGTAGGTTTCCTCCATGAGGCTGGTGAATTGCTCACCCTCGGTAGCACGGCGTATGTTGAGCCCGCCGGTCAGCTTGGCAGCATCAAAAGCGTGCAGGGGGTGGCCCAGCTCAAAGAGGCAGTAGTTGGTGATGTCTACCACGTTGTTGATGGGGCGCAGGCCAATGGAGATGAGACGCTCTGCCAGCCACTCCGGGGAGGGGCCAATTTTCACGCCGCGGATGCGAGTAGCGGTGTAGAGCGGGCATACGTCCGGGGCGGAAAGGGTGATGAAATCGCCCGCAGCGCCGGTTCGGGCTGCTGCCGTGGGGGCTTCAGCCGGGTCTGCTTTGAGAGCGCGGCCGGTGATACCGGCCAACTCACGGGCCATACCCCAGTGGCTGAGGAGGTCCGGGCGGTTGGGGGTGATTTCCAGTTCGAAAATGGTGTCGGTGTCGATGTAGTTGCGGATGGGGGTGCCGATGGGGTAATCCTGCGGCAAAATCCACAAGCCGTGTACCTTATCCGGCAAGCCGAGTTCGGAGGCTGAGCAAAGCATACCGCAGCTTGCGTGGCCCAGCATCTTGCCTTCGCGGATGGTCCAGCCACCGGGGAGCTCAGCACCCGGCAGCGCGCAGGGTACTTTGTCGCCTACCACATAGTTGGAGGCACCGCATACAATCTGGCGCAGTTTACCCTCTCCTGCATCCACTTGGCAGATGTTGAGGTGGTCGCTGCCTTCAACGGGTGTTTTCTCCATGACCTGAGCCACCACTACCAAATCGGTAGTGACACCGCGCTGCTGAATGCCCTCTACCTCAATGCCGGCAAAGGTGAGCATATCGGCCATCTGTTTGGTATCCAGACCATCCAGGTCGATGTAGTTGGCAAGCCAATTCAAGGAAATATTCATACTGATGGGAAATGGTGAGGGGTGAAATTATTGGAATTGAGCAAGGAATCGGGCATCATTTTCAATGAGGAGGCGGATATCGCGGATGCCCCAGCGAATCATGGCCAAGCGCTCCAAGCCAATACCGAAGGCGAAGCCTGTGCAGCCGGTGTAAAGTTGTTTGCCGGTGGCTTTATCTATATTCTCAAACACGGCGGGGTTGACCATGCCGCAGCCGGCAATTTCAATCCAGCGCGGGGCTTGACCGGCTGCTTGCAGTAGCACGTCAATCTCGAAACTTGGCTCGGTGAAGGGGAAGAAGTGCGGGCGGAAGCGTACGGCTGTCTCGCTGCCGAACAGGGCTTTCAGGAAGTACTCCAGCGTGCCTTTCAAATCCCCCACACTCACGTTTTTGTCCACGTAGAGGCCTTCTATCTGGTTGAAGGCAGAAAGGTGCGTAGCATCAATCGCATCGCGTCGGAAAGCCGAGCCGGGGCAGATAATGCGCACGGGCGGTGCTTGTTTTTCCATGACGCGGGCTTGCACGGTGCTTGTTTGGGTGCGCAAGAGCTTGCCGCTGTCAAAGTAGAACGTATCCTTCTCATTGCGGGCAGGGTGGTCATCCGGCGTGTTGAGGGCATCGAAACAGTGCCACTCATCTTCAATTTCCGGGCCGTCGGAGAGGGTGAAACCCATGCGGCGAAGGATGCGCACGGCTTCATCGCGCACAATGGAAATGGGGTGCAATCCACCTTCCGGCAGGGTGGCTCCGGGCATGGTCAAATCGACCCCGGCCACGGCTGCGGCATCCAAACCGCGCTGTAATTCGGCCTTGCGGTCTTCCAGCGCAGCGGTGATGATGGCGCGGGCTTGGTTGAGCATAGCACCTACGGCCGGCTTGTCTTCTTTGGGTACATTGCGCATGCCTTGCTGCACCTGGGTGAGCGAGCCTTTTTTGCCGAGGATGCTCACGCGGGCATCCTCAAGCGCTTTCATATCTGCAATGCCGGCAATTTGCGCCAAGGCATTGGCTTGTACGTTGGCAATCTGTTCTTTCATAAAATGGTCAGAGGGGTGGGGATTAAGAAGTGGGTTGCTGTTTTTTGAGCCAAGCTTCGTATAAATCCGGGCGGTTGGTACGGGTGCGGATGATGGCTTGCTCGTGTTTCCAATCTGCTATGGCTTTGTGGTTGCCGGAGAGGAAGATAGCGGGCACTTCCATCCCTCGGAATACGTTGGGTTTGGTGTAGGCCGGGGCTTCCAGAAGGCCGTTTGCAAAGGATTCTTCTTGGTTGCTGCGTTCATCACCCAGCGCACCGGGGAGCAAGCGTGCTACCGCATCAATGACGATGACGGCTGCAATGGCTCCATTGGTCAGGATGTAGTCGCCGATGGAGAGCTCCAGGTCTACGAGGGTGTCAATCACGCGTTGGTCTACGCCTTCATAGTGTCCGCAAAGGATGATGTAGTGGGTATTTTGCTCTGTCTCCTGCAAACAGGGAGCTGCCAGTTCTTGTGCAAGGGCTTGGTTGAAGACACGCCCCTGCGGGGTCATGAGGATGACGCGGGTGTTCTCCCTGCGCAGTTCCTCTATGGCTTCAAAGATGGGTTCACACTTCATCAGCATGCCTTGCCCACCACCGCACAGGTAATCATCCGTGCGGTGGTATTTGTCGTGCGTCCAGTCACGCAGTTGGTGGGCGCGTACAGAGATGAGCCCCTTATCTGCGGCTCTGCCCATGATGCTTTGGGAGAGCGGTCCGGTAATCATTTCCGGAAAGAGGGTGAGCACGTCAATTTCCAACATGGGCAGCGGTTGCGTGGTTCGTGTTAGGCGTTGGCGTTGTGGCGCAGCATTGCCTCCACATAGCCATCAATGTTGCCATCCATGACATCTTGGATGTTGCCCGATTCAAACCCCGTGCGCAAGTCTTTGACCATCTGGTAGGGCTGGAATACGTAGGAGCGAATCTGGTTGCCCCAGGCAATATCACCTTTTTCGGAATACTGGCGGTCTGCTTCTGCGCGCTTGCGGTCTTCTTCCAACTGGATGAGGCGAGCTTTGAGCATGCGCATGGCTTCTTCGCGGTTGCGCAGCTGGGAGCGTTGGGTTTGGCAGGCCACAATGATGCCGGTGGGAAGGTGAGTCAGGCGCACGGCTGTTTCCACTTTGTTCACATTCTGGCCGCCTTTGCCACCGGAGCGGTAGGTGTCCATCTTCACATCGGCCTCTTTTACTTCGATTTCGATGTCATCGGAGATATCCGGGGTGGCATCCAGTGAGCAGAATGAGGTGTGGCGCTTGCCGGCCGCATCAAACGGGCTCATGCGCACCAAACGGTGAATGCCTCGCTCATTCTTCAGGTAGCCGTAGGCATATTCGCCGTCTATCTTGATGGTGACAGAGCGTATGCCTGCTTCATCCCCATCCGTACTTTCCATGATTTCTGTGCTGAAACCGTGGCGCTCACAATAGCGCAGGTACATGCGCATCAGCATGCTGGCCCAGTCGCATGCCTCGGTGCCACCGGCACCGGCGTGAATTGTCACATAGCAGCCTGCGTTGTCATGTGGGCCATTCAAAAGGGTAATCAGCTCGAACTCTTCCAATTTTTTGCCCCAGGCATTGTATTCATTCCATGCTTCAGCGGCCATGTCGGGGTCTTCTCCGGCCATCTCCGCCGCCACTTCCACATCCTCCAAGCCGCTTTCCAAGGCTCGGTACTGCTCCAAACGGCGTTTGAGGGGGTTGACCTCTGCCATCAGGGCGCGTGCCTCTGCCGGGTTGTCCCAAAAATCGGGCGCGCTCATGCGCTCATCCAGTTCTGCTACTTTTTGTTCAATGCCTCCGAGGTCAAAGATAGCTCCCGAGCTCGGAAAGACGGCTGCGCATGGCTGCCGTGTCGAGCGCCGAGAGATCAAAATTGGTGGTCTGGTTTTCCATACGCGCGCCAGTATACGCCCCTTGATTCAGAAAGTCAAGGAATTGCTGCAATATGCCACTCGCGCGCACTTGCTACGGCCGTTTTTGAGCCTTTTCTTTCTTCTGTTTGGATTCTCATGTAAAAAAGACTGAATTCTTTTACATGAGGCGGTGGGGAGGGGCAGAATGTTAGTCTTTTTTGGAGTCCCTCATTAGTTTGATGATGAGGATAAGACCCAGAGCCCCAAGGACGATGATGCCGATAACTTTGTAATTGAGTTCCCGCACTTCCGTGGCGCTGATACGCACGGCAGGGCTATTGAAACGCCAATGCTTCACGTAGCGGTTATCTGCACCGTTTCCTTCCGGCAGGCTCCCATCGGGGCGGAGGTTGAGCCCGGTGCCGCGGATGGTGGCAGGAGCAGGGGGCGCATCAAAACATCTGATGGTGCAAACACCGTCTTTTTCGTTTTGCCACAAGATAGTGATGGCGAGCATGTCATCCCGCGTGAAACTGAAGTTGGATTTGTCCGCGTCTTGGTGTATCGTTACCTTGGATTTCTCCACTTGCGGCATTTCTTCGATAAAGGCCTCTTTGCCATTGGATACGATGACTTTGCGTCCTTCTCCGGAGTGTTTCCCGGTGGGATGATGGTACCATGAGATGGAATCTAAGCGATACTTCTTGCCTTTCTCCAATTTTTTAGCGCCAAGCATTTTATCGACATCCACATAAAATGTGAGTGCCACATCCTTGCCCCAGCGGCAGGATATTTGGTCTTGCTTGGCGGCATTTCCCGGCTTGGTGTAGAGGGAGAAAACTTTCTTGTCGGCGGTAACCAGCTTGGTATCCAGTATGACTTTATCAGCCTCCAACCCGGCGCTAATGGATTCCCAAAATGATGGGTTTTTGTGGGCTTTGGGGGCGGGGGTACTTTCAGATGCGGAAAGCAAGCTTCCCAAAACGAGGAAAAGTAGTAAGAGATGTTTCATAGGCCGTGCAGACAAGGGGAAAGGAACGCGAGCAGTCTATACGAGGCGGGCGGGTGTGTCAATCTCAAAAAAAGAATGACACGTGGGGGCAAAACGCCGGGCCTTTGGTACTCCTGTTTTTACGGTTGAACCGGTTCTTTTCGGATGAACGGCTCCTCAGTATTTACGAGAATCCGCGCTTGCAGCTTGCCGTCATCCGTGGGTAATGCACCTTTCTGATCAAATTGAGTAGGGGGACTTTCGTCCCCCTCTCACACCACCGTACGTGCCATTTATGGCATACGGCGGTTTCCAATCAGCGTTTGAGGAGTTGATAAAACGAGATATATCCCTCTGCTCGCAGCCATGCGTTATCCATGCA
>JAFQGD010000045.1 GCA_017398355.1 Akkermansia sp.
GGAAACACCGGTGAGGAGGGTGTACGTTTTGCCATCACCCTCGCCGCAAGAGGAGAGATGCAACTGCGTCCCCCCGAGAAGCTGAACCACGCCATCGACCACAGGCAAGGTAGAGGCATCTGCATAATCGATGGTGAGCGACTCTTCCGCCCCAAGGATGAATGCGGCCGAATCCGCCGCCCCTGCGGCACCACTACCCACAGAGAAAGAAACAACAGCCAGACAGGCAAGAACGGACTTGAAAAGGCGAACCGGGAGATGCAGTTTCATAACAAAACGATTTTTCTCCCGGATTCTACGCTTGCGGAATCTGTAAGTCAAGCATGAAAGAAACAATTAGACAGGAATGTTTTGCGCAGCGCAAATTATGTACGTGGGATGATGATAGCAGGGCAGATTTCTCTTTATTTTCAAAGAATTTGATGTGCTATCCTGCAGATTCCGAATCCGCACAAGATAGGAAAGGAATCTGAGATTTGGAAAAGGCTGCTATGATGGTAGCGGACAGTCCCCGACACCTGCATGGGCGAGCCTAACTTTACCATTCAAATTCGGAAGTTTGGTTTCAAAAAGCACCGTTAACCTTGTTTTTTTACAAATGTACATTGGCCATAAACGAAAAAGAAACATGAAGGAATTTTCAGACAACTTCGGCCATACCCCCCCAAAAAAGGCAAACTGATGATTGAAGGATAGCTGTTTGTGGAGTATGGGAACTCACAGACCCCCGCAGGAAACACCTGCGGGGGTCGGAAATGAAATGGTTGTGTACCCGTAATAATTAGCGGGAGTACAATTCAACGATGAGCTGCACGTTGACGATGGGGGCAATCTCCTCGACGGAGGGGATGCGTGCCACCTTGCCGGAAAGCTTGGCGGTGTCAACCTCAAGCCAATCGGGGGTAACGGCGTTGGCAGCCAGCTCCACGAAACGGTTGGCAAGAGCCTGGGAGCGAGCCTTAGCGGCCACGCAGATGACATCACCGGGCTTGCAGCTGTAGGAGGGGATGTTCACCTTCCTGCCATTCACCGTCACGTGACCGTGAGACACCATCTGACGAGCAGCGGCGCGGGTGCTGGCAAAGTTGAGGCGGTAGATGATGTTGTCGAGACGGAGCTCCAGCAACTGCAGGAGGATATCACCCGTCACGCCACGGCGACGGCTGGCTTCCTCATAGTACTTGCGGAACTGGCCTTCGAGCACGCCGTACATGAAACGGAGCTTCTGCTTTTCGGCAAGCATGATGCCGTAGTCAGACTTCTTCTTGCGACCGGCGCGGGCACCGTGCTGACCCGGAGGGAAAGGACGACGGGCAAATGCCTTGCTGGCACCGAAGAGTTCAACACCAAAACGGCGGCTAATCTTAGCGGTAGGACCTGTATAACGAGCCATAATCTTGTGTAATCTTTCTTAGTTGAGGGTTAATGATTAGGCGCGACGAGCCTTGGGAGGACGGCAACCATTGTGCGGGATAGGAGTCACATCAGCAATGGAGGAAATCTCCAAACCGATGGTCTGCACGGCACGCACGGCGGATTCACGACCGGAGCCCGGTCCCTTCACACGAACCTCGACCTCCTTGAGACCGTGGCCCATGGCCTGGCGGCAAGCGTCTTGGCACACAACCTGACCGGCGTATGCGGTGCTCTTGCGGCTGCCCTTGAAATTGAGCTTGCCGGCAGAGGACCAGCCAATCACATTGCCCTTGAGGTCGGTCACGCTCACAACAGTGTTGTTGAAGGTAGAGGAGATGTGTACGATACCGGTCGTCACATTCTTGCTACCCTTAGCCTTGAGGATCTTTACTTTGTCGTCGTCATCGGCAAGACCGAGCTCAGCAAAGATATCGCGGCGAGCCTCGGGCTTCTTCTGCTCAGCAACAGGAGTCTCCACGGCGGGAGCAGCCTCTGCAGCCACTGTTTCCTTCACTTCTTCCTGGATGGTTTCTTCAGCCATTTTCAGTATCTTCTTTTAAGTGGTTCTTGCTAATTACTTCTTGGCGCCAACAGTCTTCTTGCGGCCCTTGCGGGTGCGGGCATTGGTGCGAGTGCGCTGACCGCGAACGGGCAGACCCTTGCGGTGGCGGATGCCGCGCAGACAGTTAATGCTCGTCAGACGCTTGAGGGCAAGCTGCTTCTCACGACGAAGGTCACCTTCGATGAGGATGTTGTTGCTCGTAATCGCCTGTACAATCTTGGTCAATTGTGCGTCGGAGAGAGTGCCGGTGCGCAAATCCGGGGAAATACCGGCCTGCTCCAACACTTTCTTGGCCGTGGAGGGTCCAATGCCATAAATGTAGCAAAGGGAAGCCTCTACGCGTTTCTCATTGGGTATTTCGATACCAAAAAGACGTGCCATGGTGGTGTGTTCTCTTTTATTCTTATTGTTGATGCGCTGCCTGTCGGCGGCGCGGAAGTCGTGCCGCAACTATACCCCTCTTTTTTCTTTTTGCAAGTCAAATTTTGCAAAAATTACAACTTTGGATAAATTTGGGATTTTTTTATAAATCTCACCTATTCACGAATGAAAGGGCCACAGAGGCGAATTCCCCATTTTTCTATGGCGGCAGCCACAGCATTCCAGAATTGTTCAATATGGCAGATTTTATAAACCTCTCTACGAACGCAATCAATCAATGAGCAAACAACAAATATCAATACGCCATAGCCAAGAGTAAAAAACCAAGGATAATCAAGTTGCTCAAGCAGCATAACCCCATATTTCTTGTAAATAACTAGCCCCATGGGATGTTGGTGTATCAAGTAAACCGAAAAAGTTGTAGGCGCAGCCCACTTGATAACACTATGCCACAAGCCGGAATGGATATTCAGGCGAGAAAAAACGACAAACAAAGCGCATGAGTAGAGAATATATGCAGGTTCCGCATATGACCAACTTTGCCCCATTCCCAGTACATCGACGAGAAGGAATCGAAAAGAGCAAATAAAAGAGGAGTGTCGATGAGGGGGGGGGAATTATCCGTCAATCAAACTTCGGCAGAGGACGAAGGGTTGGCGGAGCGGAAGAATGTCGCTTGGTCGCAGCAGCACCACCTGTATACTCAGGCAAGGAGGAAGGTACAAAGGAAGACGCGGGGGAAATTTTCTCCAAAGGAACAATCACCTCATCTTCCTCAATGAACTGAGAACGGGGGTCATTTTCTGACCAAAGGAGGCGCAGCCACCAATTGGATTGGGTATAGACCGTTTTCGAAGCGATGCGGTAACCGGGTTTATCCACCACAATTCCCAAATCCTTATCTTGTTTAATCGTAGTGGTGACGGGAGTCTTTCCCTCGATCGGTTTACCATTGATGGAAACATTCGCCCCCTCGGGTGTGCTATAAATGGTAAATTCCTTTGTGCCATAGCAAGAGGCAAGGCAAAGAGCAAAAAAAGTAACGGAGAGGTGCAGACAACGCTTCATGCCTAAGAATCTACTCTACCGGCGAAACAAGAGCAAGCAAAAAATGAGTACTTGCTTGCGCGTAGAAAATATGGTAAAAAAGGAGGCATGATAAGCAAGTTGGTAGTGGAAGGGTTTACGGTTTTCCCCAAAAAAGAGTCCTTCTCGTTTGTACCGGGCATCAACATCATCGTCGGTGGCAATGATTCCGGCAAAAGCCACCTCATGAAGCTTTGCTACGCCCTAAGCAAATGGAGTAGTGGCGGCACGCGCCGCGAGCTCCCCGAAGTATGGGCAGAAGAAAAACGCCTGCGACGGGATTTACTGCGCGTGTTCGGCACACGCGACCTCACCGGCCTTACCGCCCGCAACCGGGGCAATGGGGAAGCAGCCGTACACGTTTCCATGCAAGGGGAAAAAGCCCCCCTCGGCACAGCAGAGCTGGCGTTCAACTTCCGCGCGGGACAAGAAGAAAACGGGCTGAGCATCCGCTCCATGCCGGCACGATTTCTGAAAGAAAACGCAGTCTTCATCTCACCGCGCGAGGTGCTCTCCATTTACCCCTGCTACATGCAGGCTGGCAAGCGCTACCCGGAACTGCTGGATTCTGCCAGCTGGGAACTATGCCGCTCCCTGGAAGAAGAACCGGGACAAGTTTCGGTAAATGAAGGCTTGCAACACGTCATTCGCCAAGTGGAAAAGCTGCTCAATGGCCACTTATTGCGGCTCAACGGGCGCTTTTACCTGAAGCGGCCCAACCAAGACCCCTTAGAGCTGAATTTGGTGGCAGAGGGATTTAAGCGCATTGGCACGCTTGGGCTTCTCATCGGCAATGGAACCATTCGCCCCGGTACCTCTCTTTTCTGGGATGAGCCGGAAATGAATCTGAACACCACCCACCTGCCCTTGCTTGTCAACATGATGATGGGGCTTAGCCGAGCGGGCGTGCAAATCATGCTCACCACACACAGCCTCTTCCTCCTGCGTGAGCTCATCATCCAGCTGGCAGAGCGCCGCAACAGAGCCGTCACACGCCGTTTCTTCGGCATGCAGCCCCCGGGCAACAACCACTCCGGCGTGCGTACATCCGTCGGTAATACCCTCGAAGAAATTGACCAAATAGACAGCTTGGAAGCCGAAATGGAACAGGCAGACCGCTATTTGAACATGAGCCCTCAACCCCTCGACTGATGCCTCCCGTGTTCCAGACAGGTACCAGTTGTGTAGAGGGACTCCACCGCTTCAATTTTGAAGCCGGCTACTACGTTTGCCGCTTTGAATGCTCCCCCTTCTACTCCCGGGAAGCCCAAAACTTTTGCACCGGCTGCAAAGAAATGGATTTTGTGCTCTACCATCCCGGCAAAAAAGAACTGTGGCTCATTGAAGTAAAAGACTACCGCTTCAACGCCCGCCCCAAAGTCCGCGAACTCGTCGAAAAACTCTGCCGCAAGGTGCGGGATTGCCTCTTCCTCTTGCGGACTGCCGCCCTTTGCGCCCCGGAAGAAGAACCGCCGGAAGGCATCAGCTTGCGAGACATCGCGCGCATGAGTCTCCAAGCCAAACGCATCCGCGTGGCTTTCACCATTGAGTTGGGGCGTACCGGTCTCTTCCCCCCCAAAAGTTTGCTGGCCACCATCAAAGATTTGCTCTACCGCCATATCCGTTTTATTGACCCGGATATGCTCTGTCTGCCCATTACAGAATCCGGTGGTGTCGGGCCGTGGACAATTACCCCTGCCGGCAATGAACACTCTACCCGCGTGCAAAAACGCATCGAGGAAGCGCGACTTGCCCGAGAAAAAGAAGAAAAACTAGCCACAGAACGCGCACGACACCAAGAAAAACTCGCTCGCAAGAAAAAAGCTCACGCACGCAAATCCACCATTCCCCTCTGGAAACAACGGGCCCAAGAACGAGCCGAGGGAAAAACGGGCACACATGCAGACCGAATCAAGCACACGCGAGAAGAGTAATCCGGGGCATTGGAATCAGCCCTAGGCTAATATTATACCGTCCCTATAGAAATCCCATATTCCCTTGCAGCGGAGCAGCATGATGATATCCACATCCTGCGGGGCCACCCCTGCCGGGGCTTTCCCTATTGCCGCTCTTTGCGCGGAAGCTTATGAACCCCGAGCGCATAGCGAGCGGGTGACACAATCGGTGGCTCAATGATTGGGGCGTGGCATGATGCTTTCATGCCACGCTCCGGTATGTCCTGTGTGATGGACTTTAGAAACGATAGGTGGCGCCGATGTTGGCGCTGTGGCTGTTGGCGCGGGGTACCAACTCCATGGTGTAGCCCGCGTTCACACTCCATTTATCGTTGAGGGCATGGGTGGCGCCTACGCTCAGGTTCATCCCTGCACGGCCGGGGTTCGCTCCGCCCCGGCATGTGCCGCCCATGTGGGTGGCGGGGTTGTCGCGCACCGTGTCGCCAATGAAGCTCACTTCGCCATACACGCTCGTCTTGGCCGTGGCGGCGTAGGTGGCTCCCACGCCCACTTCTGCACGCAGGTTGCTCAGCGAATCGGCCTCTACCCCGGCGGCCGGCGTGGCGGA
>JAFQGD010000046.1 GCA_017398355.1 Akkermansia sp.
ATTGATAACACGTCGAAACCGCCCGACACCTTTACGCGAAGTAATAGCGGAACTTACCCCCGTGATAAGGGGGTGGACGAATTACTTCAAGCTGGCAGCAATCAACAAGCTATGTCAGGAACTCGACGAATGGACGCGCCGCAAATTGCGGTGTCTGCGACTCAAGCAATGCAAACACCCGAAAGGCCTCCGTCACTTCCTAGAAAGTATAGGATGTAAACGGAAGCTGTGGAGTGGAATGGTCGCAATGGGGACAAGGTGGTGGAGAATGGCCTGCTCGCAACCTGCGAATATCTGCATGGATAACGCATGGCTGCGGGCAGAGGGATATATCTCGTTTTATCAACTCCTCAAACGCTGATTGGAAACCGCCGTATGCGGTAATTCGCACGTACGGTGGTGTGAGAGGGGGCGAAAGCCCCCTACTCGATTAGCGTAAAAATAGCCTTTTAACGCTTGATACTGCGGAGGTATGAGAAAAGAATCCAGCCGGCCCATGCGAGGTCCAGCACACCAAAGATGTAGAAGATGGTTTGGGCGGTGCCGTTTTCCATCCCATAGGCGTGGTGGATAAACAGAACGCCCAAGAGTGCGAACAATACGCAGCGGATGATGGTGACGGTGCGGGATTGGTATCTCATGGTTCTCGTGATGTCTGAAATTATTTGGTCAGGCCAATCAGCTCCATCTCGAAAATGAGGGTGGAGTTCGGGCCAATGCTACCGGGACCATTTGCGCCGTATGCCAGATTAGCAGGGATGGTCACACGCCATTTTGCACCCACCGGCATGAGCTTAAGGGCTTCCGTGAAACCGGGAATCACCTGACGAATATTGAACTTAACCGGTTGCTGGGACTGATCGAACACCGTACCGTCCACCAATGTGCCTTTGTACATGACTTCTGCGGTGGGGGCATCGCCATGCTTGTCTGCATCATACTTCTCGCTGCCACCGGGGGTGATGACTTCGTATTGCAGGCCACTTTCAGTTGTAGTCACCTCGGGGCGCTTGCCGTTTTCTTCCATGTATTTACGGCCCAGCTCCAAGTTTTCTTCACCCTTCTTAGCAGCGCGGCCTTGCAGCATAGAGATGAACTCCTGCTGGTAGCGCTCTACGTTTTCATCGATGAGACTCATATCCATATCATTGCCCAGAGCATCTTGCACGCCCTTGGCCAGAGCTTCGCCCACCAAGTCATCTGCCGCCAAACCGGGCAGCATTTGGGGAAGCATTTGGCTGCCAAGGCGGTGGCCAATGAGGTAGGACATCACTTTCTTCATTTGTTCTTGGTTGGACATGGAGCTCATTCTACGCATAATTTGTGCAAATGACAAGCACGTTGCCGGACATAAACCTTTTAATTACATGAAAAATATGGTAAGGTGCGGGCATGGAAGGTCATTTTGCTATTGTATCACTTGGTTGTGCCAAGAATTTGGTAGATTCTGAGGTGATGGCTGATGCCATGTTGAAAGCCGGTTATGAGAAGGTAGAACCGGAGCAGGCAGAGGTTCTCATCATCAATACTTGTGCATTTATTGACCCCGCCAAGCAAGAGGCCATTGATACTATTTTTGCCGCTACCCGAGCCCGTGAGAACGGAGAATCACCTGCCGACCAAAAAATCATCGTAGCCGGGTGCCTTTCTCAACGCTATGCCAAGGAATTGGTGGATTTGATGCCGGAGGTGGATTGCTTCTTGGGGGTAGACTATGTGTGCAAGGTGGCAGATGTGGCAAAAGCGTGCCTTGCCGGTGTGGCAGAGAAAGTATACAGCACCAAAGTTTCAACCCTGGTGCCGGATTTTGGAGAAACTCGCTATCGACTTACCAACAAACATTTTGCTTACGTCAAAATTGCTGAAGGTTGCAACCATGCGTGTGCCTACTGCGTCATTCCGCGCATTCGCGGAGCTCACCGCAGCCGCCCCCAGACGAATATCCTCCGCGAAGTCCGCATCCTAGTAGAGCAGGGGGTGAAGGAAATTAACCTTATAGCCCAGGATACAACGTATTACGGCATGGATAAGTGGGAAGAGAAAGCCCGGCGCACCAGTGGTGTGGATTCCAGCAGAGGAGAATCTCTTGCTTCTTTGTTGCGGGAGATTAATGACATCCCCGGTGATTTCTGGGTGCGCGTACTCTATACTCATCCTGCGCACTGGAGCCAAGAGCTGATAGATACCTTTGCTCAGTGTGATAAAGTGGTGAAATATGTTGATATTCCCTTGCAGCATATAGCTGCTCATATCCTTGAAGAACAACGTAGAAAGACGGATGGGGATTATATTCGTAATCTCATTCGCAACCTTCGTGCGGCTGTGCCGGGTATTGGCCTGCGCACCACTTTCATCAGCGGTTTGCCCGGCGAGACGGAAGATGACCATGCGGAGTTGCGTGATTTTATCCGCGAGTTCCGCTTCGAGCGCGCGGGGGTGTTCCCCTATTCCCGCGAGGAAGGCTCCCTGGCCGCCCGCATGAAAAACCAGGTCCATCATTCGACCCGCAAGCGCCGAGCCAATGAGCTTTCCATGATTCTTGCCGGCATTGCAGATGAAATCGGTCTGGAGTGTATCGGAAATAAAATGCGGGTGCTGGTAGATGCTCCGGGAATTGCTCGAGGTCCGTGGGATGCACCCGATGTGGACGGAACGATTCATGTGAGCCCCGATTTGCCTGTGGGTGAGTTTGCAGAGGTCGAGATTGTTGATGCAATCGCTTACGAACTCTTTGCTGAGGGTGCTGTGGATGATTCCGAGGAATAATCCCCCCAAAAAAGCCGTGATTTTTTGTTCTCTGGCTCACTTTGTGAGTGACTTTGCTTTCCTGATTTGGTAAGATAGTCTCACTAGCTATGATGAAACAGTTTTCTCACGCCGCCCTTTTCTCTCTGATGGTCATGGGGGCCATGTCTTTTGCCCCGTGCCTGAATGCCCAGGAGGCTGAATTATCTGCAACGGAAACGGCTCGCCGCAAGATGGCTGTGCGAGATGCTATGCAGGAGCTACAGGAAGCTCGTTTGGCATACCAAGCTCGCCGCTACAGCGATGCTGTGGAACATTATCGCAATGCATTGGCTGTGTTGCCCAAGGCTCCGGCTTCCGCTGCTCAAGAAAAGTTTATCAAAGAGAGCCTTTCGGATGCGCTTATTGCCAAGGCCATTGATTATCGCTCTGTGGGGCGCAGGGAAGAGGCTGTTTCATTCCTGAAAGAAGCCCTGGAACTGGCTCCGACCAACCAGCGTGCCAAGGTGGAATTGGTGCATACCTCTGACCCCGTGCGCAATAATCCTGCGCTTACACCTCAACATATCGGCGATGTAGAAGAGGTGAGCCGCTTGCTTACTCTTGCATACGGCTACCTTGATTTGGGAAAATATGATGAGGCGATAAAGACCTTCCAATCTGTGGCTCAGTATGATAAGTATAATTCTGCTGCCCAGAGAGGCATTGAGCAAGCGCAGAAACGCCGTTCGCAATACTACCGCGCCGCTCATGATTCGGCTCGCGCTGATATGCTGGCTAAGGTGGATGCTGCTTGGAATACGGATATGCCGGAAGATGCCGTCATGGACATGCAGGTGCAGAGCTCAGAAAGCGGCACCGTGGTGGATGCTGATGTAGAACTGCTGACTTCCCATGCCAACCGCTTGGATGAGATGGTTTTGCCCTCCATTGTGTTTGATGATGCCGGTATCATGGATGTAATTGAGGCCTTGCAGAACCAAATCCGCCGCTTTGAAGCAGAGTCTCCCTCCGGCGGGCGCACCATCAATGTGACGGCCAATTTCGGCAAGCCGGATACGCCCGGTTACAAGGAATTAATGGAGCGTACTGTGCGCTTGAACTTGTCTCAGGTGTCCATTAAGGATGTGTTAGATATGTTGGTGTCCCAGCTGGGTATCAGCTACTATTTCACCCCTACTGGTGTGGAGCTTTCGTACTCCGGCAAGGACTTTGGCCCCATGGTGGACCGCACCTTCTTTGTGCCACCTCATTTCTTTGATGCTCCGGCAGATAGTGATGAGAGTGAAGAGGAAGAAGATGATGCCTTTAGCGATGGCGGTAGCGGGGTGATGAAGGTGCAGCGCGTCAACCCGGTGGCTGTGCTCAAGAGTTTGGGGGTATCATTCCCCGCTGGTTCTACGGCCCGTTATCTGCCGGCTGCGCGCCAGCTGCGTGTGCGCAACACGGCCCATAATATGGCAGATATTGAGGAGCTTCTCAGTGTCCCCATGGAGGGTGAACGCCAAGTTGTGCTGAGTGTCACGGTGATGGAAGTGGCTGAGACTGATTTGAATGAATTGGGTTTTGAATGGTTGCTCAATGTGAGTTTGGGCGGAGAAGAGTTCCTCAGTGGAGCTGTGGAAAATGCGGCATCCACTGCTACCGGCATGCCGACATTCTCCACCATCCCGCACCCGGAAGCCTCGCAAACGCCCCCCTCCATCAGTAATGGCCTGCGCACAGGTACCCAAGCAATTAGTATCTCCGGTATGGATAAGTTGATATCTACCGGCTCTGCGGCAGGATACGGTGGTATTTCCAGCGCTCCGGCTCCCGGCATTTTCGGTATTCGTGGTGTATGGAACTCTGCGGATGTCTCCATGATTATGCGCGGCCTTTCCCAGAAGAAAGGTGTGGATATTCTCCAAAATCCCCGTGTGGTCTTCACCCCTGGCGCAGAGGAGCAGATTACTTTTGCCAACGTCACGGAGCTTTTCTTCCCTGAGTCTTGGGAGCAGGGTGAGGTGCAATCTACATCCGGGATGAACAATTACCAAGCGGGTGTTGACGGTGAACGCCGTTCAACCGGCACCTCTAGTGGTAATGCCGTGGCTACCAGTGCCACCCCTCAGGATTTTGTGCGCTTTGGCATGACGGAGGAAGGTATCGGCGGTGTGGGTACCATTCTGCAGGTCCACAATGCAGAGCTTTCAGAAAGTGGGCAGTACATTACCCTTTCTCTCACCACGACAGTGAATGAGTTTGAGGGCTTCATCAACTGGGGTACACCGATTAAGACGGTGATGTGGAGTGCGGCAAATGAAGATAAGATGGTACAGATTGAATTGGCACCCAACCGCATCCTCATGCCCATGATTAAGCGTTATCGTGAAAATACAAAAGTAACGGTAGCCCCGGGGACGGTGCTTGTGCTTGGTGGCTTGAAAGAAGCCAAGATTGTACGGTATGAAGACAAGATACCGGTGCTGGGTGATTTGCCACTCGTGGGGCGTCTTTTCCGTTCTTCCGGTGAGGAAAAAGTGCGCAAAGCTTTGCTGTTCTTTGCGAAAGTGGATGTGGTTGATCCCACAGGGCGTGACGTCCGTACCGGCAAACGCCCTGATGCTGAGACCGATAGTATGTAATCGTTTGTTTTCAAATGAGCAAGAAAAATGACATGTATACACGCGAGGGTGATGATGATTCGCAAGTACGCAACATCATCCGGCGTTTGAATGAGGATAGACCCGCGACAGAAAAATCTCGTGAGGTGGTAGTGCGAGCCGACGGAACAAAGGCTATTCGAGTCACGAAGAAGCGCAAGATGATGATGACAAATGAAGAGCGCAATAAGCGTTCTCGTCGTTCATTTGTCATGATTCTTCTTATTATCTTTCTGCTGTGTGTGGCCTTTGTGGGGTTCTTCATGTTCCGTATGACGACGATGACCGGATCGGAGTATCTGAAAGATCAAGAGCAGAGACTCATGCAGGCTTGGGGCGCTACGCAGGTACAGTGCTCCGGTACCAACATTGATGGCATGGAACTCTCCATCGCGAGTGTGGTGGTGGAATTCCCGGCAGAGGCTTTCCTGCAACGTGTGGAGTTGAGTGACATCAAGGCTTCCCTCTCTGCGTCTACATTCCTTTCCGGCAAAGTAAAGGCAGATGAACTTAGCATTGGCCGCGCAACTGTACAAATATCCCCGGAGGCTCGCCAGCTGAAGATGCCGCGCCAGAGTGGGGATGATTTGTGGCAAATCAAGCGTATTGTATGCGCGGATTTGAACGTCAGCTTCGGTGGCAGTGATGCCGATTCTCCCGTAGTGCTGCGCCAAGCTCCGGCCTATATGTACGGCTCTACCGCATCCCGCGTGGTAATGCTCAACGGCGGTTTGTTGATGCTGCGTGGCTGGAAGCCCATATCCTTGACAGAGGGTAAGATGCGCTTTACGCCAACTTCCATTGAAGATATGAGCTTGAGAGGCACGACAGACCCCTCTCGCAAGAAAGCAGATGGACGCCCGGAAACGACCATCCTCATTGCCGGCACGATTACCGGGGATTCCTCAATGGCCGGCCCGCTTATGCTGGATTCGGATAATATGAATTTTGCAGAGTTTACTGATGGGGATTTTTCTCATTTCTTCTCAGCTTACACGCAAGCCTTTGCCAAAGGTAAACAGAAAGCAAACTCATACATCACGCTTCCCTTGGATACTACGACGCCCCGTTTTAGTGGTACATTCCATTTGAAGGACATACGCATTACGTCTTTCCCCGCGATGATGATTTTTACAGAGCATATCGACCCGAAGTACCGCAAGCGTTACCTGCCGCCGATGATTATGAACGGCATCGTGACGCTTAGCGAAGCCGATGGTGGATTGACGATGGCGATTGCAGAGAATGATATGGTGGAGCGAGATTTGATTTCTTTGCGCGCCAAGGTGACGGTGGATGCCACCAATCAGCTTTCCGGTACCATGGACTACGGTTTGCCTGCGATTCTTACCCGCGTTGAGTATCCGGACGGTCTATCCGACCCCATGTTCCGCGAAGATGGGCGCAATGCTTGGCTTTGCACTCAGGTCTCAGGCCCGGCAAACCAGCCGACGGACAATGCCGCGCAACTGGATGTGGATGCGGAGGCTCAGCGTAAATTGCGCCCGGCTCGTACACCGTTTGACCAGATTGATGTGGAAAAACTGAGCCAGCGTATCAGTACCTCTGAGACCCAGCAACAGACTCCTCAGCCGAATCAATCTCAGATGAATGAACAGGATAATAATCCGCTTAAGACAGATTATCAAACACCGAACTATACAGTCCCCCAGGCCCCATCTACCCTGCCCACTGGCGATGGGTTGACGTTGCCGGTGGATAATTCCGTGTTTGGTGCTGGTATATAAGAGCACGCACAATGGGAACGGAAGTAAGAAAGAAATGGTGGACACGGCCACTGGGACACCTGTTGTGGTGCTTCATGGCTCTGCTGTGCGCAACCTTGCGCAAGCGTATCATCAACCTCAACGGGAAGGATGATGCATGGGGGGATTACCAGTGCATTATTGCGCTTTGGCACAACCGTGTGTTTACCCCCTGCCATGTGTACCGCTATGTCTTGAAAGGTAAGCTTCCCATGAGCATGCTTACCAGTGCCAGTAAAGACGGCGCATTGCTTACAACGATTGCCAATGATTACGGGATGCGCACGGTTCGTGGCTCAAGTCACCGCCGTGGTGCGGCCGGTTTCCGCGACATGGTGCGCGAGCTGGATGCCGGGTGCTGCATGTGCATCACGCCTGATGGTCCCAAGGGGCCTCGCTACAAGTGCCGCCCGGGGGCTGTGCGCTTGGCGGCGATGAGTGGCTATCCTATCATACCCGCATGCATCGAGTATTCATCCTGTTGGCGCATATCCAAAGCGTGGGATGCATTCATCATTCCCAAGCCCTTTTCTCGCGTCACAATTACTTGGGGCAAGAAAATCTATGTGCCCGCAGACATTACGGAAGAGCAGCAGACGGAGTATTGCCGCATGGTAGAGGATGCCCTCGCTCACGGTGCTCCTGATTTTCCACCACTTGATATAGATAAATAAGTATACATACTATGGCTACGACAATTATTGACGGTAAAGAAGTTTCCCAACGCATACGCGAGAGCCTCAAGGCTGAAATTGCAGAATTGACTGCAGCCGGGCGTACGCCGGGGTTGGCAGTAGTGCTGGTGGGTGAGGACCCCGCTTCTCAAGTGTATGTAGGCTCTAAAGTACGCGCATGTGAGGAGTTGGGCATCTATTCTCAAAAGTGGGCTTTGCCGGCGGAGACAACGCAAGAAGAATTGGTGGCTTTAATCCACAAGTTGAATGAGGATGAGCGTATTCATGGCATTTTGGTGCAGAGCCCCCCTCCTCCCCATATTGATGAGGAAGCGGTTATCCTCAATATCGATCCCCGCAAGGATGTGGATGGCTTCCACCCTGTCAATGTGGCAAAGCTGGTGTTGGAGGAAGAGGATGGCTTTGTGCCATGCACGCCGTTGGGCTGTATGGAGTTGCTCAAGGCATACGGGATTGAGACAGCAGGGAAGCATGCCGTGGTGATTGGGCGGAGCATGATTGTGGGCAAGCCCATGGCCAACTTGTTGGTGAGCAAGAAAGCCAACGCAACCGTCACGATTGCTCATTCCCGCACAGCTGATTTGCCCGGCCTTTGCCGCACGGCAGATATCATTGTGGCGGCGGTAGGGCGCCCGGAAATGGTGACGGCAGATTACGTGAAGCCCGGTGCCGTGGTGCTGGATGTGGGCATCAACCGCATTGAGGATGCCACGCGCCCGCGCGGTTACCGTATTGTTGGCGATGTAGACTACGCCTCAGTGTGTGATAAATGCTCGGCTATTACTCCTGTGCCGGGCGGCGTAGGCCCCATGACCATTGCCATGCTCATGGCCAATACGGTGAAAGCTTGTCGCCAGCTTACCTGCTAAAGCATGATAACTCAGCTGACAAAAGGCCACCGATTTGTTCGGTGGCTTTTTTGTGCGTATTGGGGGCTTAATTAAGCGCCGGTGTTTTCCATTGGGCCAATTGCTCCGGGAAGAGGCAGGTGCGGCAGCTGTTTCCGGCGCAGAAATCTGCATCTATTTGCAGCAAAGCTTGGTGGGCAAAGTAATGGCGCAACAAAGGCCGGACATCCTCACGCTCACCAAAGAGGCGCTGCGCAGTTCGCCCGATGCTTCCGGGAAGAGCCGTAGTCTTCATGACCAAATAACTTTGCCAAGCCTCTTCGCTTTCATCTTGCACATAGACGTGGTTCACCAAAAAATCGTTGATGCGCGCGGCTCCTGCCAATGCCATGCGTTTCTTCGCCGGGGCTGAGGGTAGGGTGTAGTGTGTGTCCCAGTACGGGTGGCGTAAATGTGTTAACAATTCACTCAATCGCTTGGCTCCGGCTGCGTGGAGCAAGGGATATATTTTGCCCCATTGCCGGGCAGCTGCTGCGAGGGCTGCTACACGCCTGTGCGGGTGGTTTTGTGGGCGAGTAGCTGCATAAACCCAAGGAATTTCCCGCCCATCGCTCAAGGCAAAATCTTGTTGTGCCGGCCACCAAGCATCCCACACGCTGCGGTGGTAAGCGCGGGTTGTAGCATCTGCTTTCTCCGGCAGGATGGGGAGCAAAAATCCCGCCACACCGAAGAGGATGGCTTCTTCTCTTCCTGCCAGTTGTTTGAGTGGCGCCCGCGAGGCCAGCAGCCGCATAGCTCCTTTGTTGGCACTATAGCCCAGCGTTTCTGCCAAGGCTTCATACCAAGCTTGCTCGATTCCCAGTTGTTGGGCTTTTGCCCGGAATAATTTGCGTTTTTTTTCTGCTCTATGGGCAGCAGCCGCCTTCAGGAGAGATTGGATGTTCTCCAGTGGCATTTGAGCTAATGGTGCCACGCAGCGGGGAAGTTGGAGGCTTGTTTGCTTAGGACTTATCCCGCTTGCTTTTTGCCATGTTTCCGGTTCCAGATAAAGGATGGGAATCTCACGGTGCTGTGAATCGCGTGTGTACCATCCCTTTGGGGGGCGTGTAAAAACGACATGAAGGATGACTTCGTTGAAATGCGGGTTAGCGCCGTGTCCATGGCGCTCCCAATCTTGAGCTGCGGGGTCAATTTCGATGTCTCCTCGCTGTACCACGCCCCCAATTTCAATCTCTGCGCGTAGAAAATCGGCACCGGCACCGCGATTCCACAGTCCGGCATCCAAGATGCGTACGATACCATGCCGTTCCGTTTCCCCTTGCGCCGGGAGCATCCCCTTTGCCCACAACTGCTGGATTTCGACCTCCGGAGGCAATTGCGGAACCGCGCCACTTGCGTCTTCCGTAGCTGCCAGTAGTCCATCGCGGTATACAGCTTCCGTGAATTCTTGGTAGGCTGCTGCCAGTCGTTGCTGTGCGACCGCTCTCACTTCTTATTCTTCCTCATCATCCTGCGCAGAGTGGCGCAGCAAATCTTCCTCCAGCGTCTCGCACACATAGCCGAATGTCTCGTCATTCTTCTTGTTCATCGAGCGCAGGGTATTGTGGGCCTCTAACACATGGCGGGTACGCGCCAGCTCAGAGAGGGCTTGTTCCTCCGGCACAGCTGCATCTTCATCTTGGTGCAGAATCTGCCGCCTTTGTTCTAGGGAAAATTGCCAAGAAGCATCGGGTGGGTCAATGTCCAGCAGCATATCTAAGCCCAAGCTTTCCATTGCTGCGCGGGTGCGTTGTGTGGGCGAGGCAATTTGCAGGCACCCACCGACTCTCATGCAGCGCCTTGCCAAACCGGCCAAGGTGCCCATGAAGGTGGAATCCACCCCGGGGCATACCTCCATATCTACCACAATGGTGTATTTCCCTTTATCCAAATACTTATCAGCCAACGATTTGAGCGCAGGGCTGTTGATGAAGCTGCCACGGCTGGTACAGCGTATCCAAAGGCAATCATCAAATTCGTGAAATGTCAGCGAGGTGTCCGTCATAATCTATGCTCATCATTCTAACGATTCCGCTCTCTCATGGCAAGAAAAAAGCTTTGCTTGGAGCATGAAAAATGAAATCCGCTTGCGCCCGTCGGATTTTGTGCTATAACCATGTCGTGCGCGTTAAATTTACTATTTTTTGCCTGTTGTCTTGCCTCTGGTCATCATCTGCAAGCGCTGCTTTGCTACCCTCCGTTGCGGACATCCGTACCTACACGGATTTTGGACAAAACAATGGCAGATATGCTACGCAAAACGTGAATGAGCTTATGCAGCATCTTCGTAGCAGTGGAGTGAGCATACCTTATACAACCGGTAGTTCTTTCACCTTGCCTCATTCGTTCGTTGATTTTAGTGCCGTGGCAGACAGCGGAAATGCCGCAGTTGTGGGATATAGCTTTGTGGCCTCGGTACAGCATTTGAGCAACAACAGCATGGGGTATCCTTCCTTTTCTGCCCACCAAGTGGGGGATGAGCATGCGCTCCGCTACCGTATTATTGAATATACGACAACCACCACAGATAATGCATTCATGCTCACGCCGGAGATCGACTACAAGGTATCGCGCATGAACAAAATCATCACCGATGTGGCACCGGCAGCCGTATGCAACACGGCTCAGGTATTCAACAATGTGGCAGAACCAATCTATTTATACAGTGCCGGGGCAGGGGTGACGTGTGAGATGACAGATGCAGGTGAGGTGTTGCGCATCAATAGCTGGGGTGGCGAGTTCGCCGCCGGTCATGTGATGCAGTTGAACGGCATTGGAGCGTACTCTGAGAACTACGGTACGGCTGATGCAAGGGGCTGCACAGATGATAGTTACTTTTTCCAAGCTTCTCTCGATGGGTGGTCACACCAAGAGGCTATTCTCAACGACCCGCTACCGGCCTTCCCCTACCAAAGTGATTCCGGCTCTCCCGTTTTTGTCTGGAATAGCAAGACTCAGCGGTACGAATACTTGGGGGCTTGGCAAACGGTGAATGAAGAAGCTTTACTGGCGCAAGCGACTGGTGCTGCAGCGTGGACACAAGAAACGATGCGTTCATTTGATAAAGTGGTCACACTGGGTGTGCAAGGGAACGAGACGATATTTTTGAATGCGGCTCAGGAAAGCGAGACGACCGTGAGTGATGCGACGGTAAATGCCTCTACCACCTTGTGGCACGCTTCTGTTTCCGGTGGCGGATTGGATGAGCCGGTGAAGTTCGTAGCGCTCAAAGCCGGGGAGTCTACCTGGAAATCCCTGTCTGATTTGCGCGATTCCGCTACTTGGTATACGTACAATGAGAGCTACCTGAATGCCGGCAACAACGGGGATTCTTTGAGCTTTGCTGATTTGTTTGTGACGGAAAATGTGGTGTTCCGCGCCGGTGCGGCAGATGCAAGCTATGATATCCGTCTCTCAGGCAATGTCGATACCGGGATTGGCTATGTGGAGTTTTGCGCTCCGCAAGCGGGCGGCGCAGCTTCCTATACCATCTCATCAGAAGCGGGCTCAGCATATATGTTGGATACGGCAGGTTATGTGGTTGGAGCCGGGGTGGATGTTTATGTGAAGCTCACCCAGTCGAACGCTGCGAGTATGCGGGAATGGCGCAAGGTTGGCGCTGGTAACCTCCACTTGGTCGGTGAGGGGAATAATGAGATATTTCTCAACCTAGGTGGCAGCGGTAAAACTTACCTGGAGCAAAATAATGGCTATGCCGCTTGGGCCGTGCTGGCCAACAATGGAAGCCAGGTCTGTTTGGGGGAGGGCAATCTTGCACAAATCGGCAGCCGATTTACCTTCGGCAATGGTGGCGCAACCTTGGACTTTAACGGAGCCCCCGTGTGGAATAGCGCGGATTCATTTGCCATCACCGCGTTGTCGCAGGATGCTATCCTCTCAAACTCTGCGGCGAATACTACCACCAAACTTATTTTTGCGGAAGCGCCGGATGTGCCTTTCCTTGCCTCCTTTACAGATACGCCTCAGAGTGCGTTGCAAGTGGAATTCCTTGGCAAGAATAAGTGGACCTTGCGCAGCATCCATACCAAGTTGCAACATGCCGATAGCGGATTAACAGTATCTGCCGGGGAAGTAGAACTTGCCGGTACTCTCACTCTGCATGCCGAAGGCTCCTCCGGAACCGGTACCGGACGATATACCCACGAAGATGACTGGCACTACGCTGATGCCGCCATGAATGTGACGGTGAAAGATGGTGCCACATTCTCCCTTGGAAGCCATGCCCGTTTAGTGGGCGATGTACTGGTAGAGAAGGGCGGAACCTACATCATGCGAGAGGGCGTTCGCAAGGAACAGGAATATATTGAGGGCGGTGAAAACTTGGAAAGTACCGCTTCCATCAGCGCATATTACGGGCACAAAGGTGATATCTTCTTGCAACAGGGGGCCACGTTGCAAATCTTATACAGCGAGGGGGTAACAGCCCTCAACTCATACTCCGAATCCATTTCTGGCCAAGGTCTTGTGGAGCTGGATTTGGGACGGGATGCAATCTTCACGTTGAATGCTGATTGCTCTGCCTTTACCGGTTTTCTGTTGCTCAAATCCGGCACAGTGCAAACAGATAGCGGCTTACTTGCCTCTTCTGTAGAATTATTGCAGGGTGCGGCCCTCACGGGTGCATCGCAAGGGGCGCTGTTGGGCGCGGACTCGCTCACGGTGCATCTCAACGCTGCTGATATGTCCGCACCTCTTACTCTGGGTGGGGACTCCGCACTTACGCTGTATTCAGATTCCCTCAGCAGCCTTTCCTTGGCTGTTGATACCCTGTACTTGGATTTGCACGGCCTGACCAATCTTTCCGATTTGGAAACACTCAACATCTTATTCACCAACGGTGAAACAGAAGCTGTTTTTACGGATTTGAAAGGCGCTTATCTTACCTTCAACGGAAACCAAAACCTCGTATACTCCGGCACTCTCCTGCCGGAGTCTTCCGGTGCAGCCGTATCCTTTACCCTCATCCCCGAACCCGCTACTTCTTCGCTTTTCCTTATCTCCCTCTCCCTGCTTGCTCACCGACGGCGCAGAAAATAAAGAATAAGGGGCTCGGGGGGAGGGAGTCGGAAATAGCCTGTTTGTGGTGATTTTAGTTAATTGATGGTTGCATGTGTTCCCGGGGTTAAATCCAGTTGTGCGAGGGTAAGGTCGACAACCATTGAAAGCCATCCCGGCAGAAGAATATTCAGGATTTCCTTGGTGGCAACGATTGTTTTGTCTCGTAGTTGGGTACAGGTTGCTTCGCCGGTGCGGCAATAACGGCAGAAATGCTCACTATTGTTGAGTATGAGGTTGAAGTCTTTCCACTCACTGCGTCCTTGGCCGGCGCGGCATAGTTGCCAAACCGACATATTTCTGGTGAGTAAGCGTTTCCCTATATCTTCTTTCCCCTGCGGGGAACCTTTTGCCGGCCCTCCTATCGGGGTATTGGGTGATGTGTTACAGAACTCCTTCTTGGTATGATTGGATGAACGTGCCTAACATAGAGTATTAATTAATTGTTGATAGATGGTTAATAAGCTGGTCAATGTCTTTCTGCTGTTTGTGCAGCATTTTGGTGATATCTTCATCAACAGCAGAGAAGATTCTCTCAGGGAGTGCTGCGTGGGGATGTTCTGATTCGCTAGTCGATAAAAGTGTGGAGATGGCTTCCATGGAGGTCGCTTGTAGGCCCTGTATTTCTGCTGTTTGTTTGGAGATTAATTGCTTGATATTGCGCTGACTGACAGAATATGCTTCCCATGCTTCACGGAATGAGGGCGATTCCATGCACTCCATGCGCATTTCACGGCATCACAGATTTCGATGAAGTCGAAATAGTTCAAATATTGCGCATCTACCGCCTTCTTCTCCAGGAGTCTTGTTTTATGAAACGTGATGACCCTGCTCATGGTGATTTTAAGAGCGGCTAATGATTTAGGCTTTTCCATAAAGGTATTTCTTTCTGTTTGTAGTGTTGTTGGTATAGATGTGCCGAGCGACGGAGTAGAAAGATGAAGGTGACCTGTGTACAAAAATGGTCAACTAACCGCCACAAGTATGGTTTAAACGCTATTTGATGTCAAGGTAGAAACGGCTCTTGTGCGAAATTGAGGAATATGCATGCAGAAAAGGCGCGCTTTCGTGAATGAAAGCGCGCCTTCAAGTGCTGCTCGAAGGGGGACTCGAACCCCCACGGATCGCTCCACTAGATCCTTAGTCTAGCGCGTCTACCAATTCCGCCATCCGAGCATTGGTTGTTGCACTGGGTGCGGGGGAAATATACACGATACCGATGAGGAATGCAAGCCTTTTTTTGCGTAAAGTTTCATTTTTTTGCAAAAAAGCAGTAGAGGTACGAGAATTAGAGGACTTGGGCACCAATTTCACCTTCGGCCAGGCGGATGTGTAACATGGTACCGGGGGGAAGGTCTGCTGCATTGCGAGCGAGTAATCCATCGGGCCTGCGCACGAGTGCAAAACCGCGGTCGAGAGCATTTTGTGGGCTGGCAGCGGTGAGTGCTGCCTCTTGTTCTTTCATGGAAGCGCGTTTGCGGGAGAGTGCGTTGGCGGCAGCGGAGAAGATGCGTTGTTCTTGGATAGCTAAATGCTGCCGGGTATTTTCAATACCGGAGAGAGCAGTCCGCGGCGAGAGTTTTGCGCTGTAAAATTGTAGTTGGGTGTGAAGGCGCTCTATCCGTTTGCGATAGGTCGCTTTTAAGTCATCTTCCAAAGTGTCAATTTGTTGCGCATAGGGCGCGATGACTTCTTGGAGGACGCCTAGTTTGCTTTTTTCTGCCAGCCGAAGGCGAAGTTTAGCTGTGTTCAAAGCCCCTTCCAGGCGACGGCGTAATTGGGTGGCGGTGTGGCCGAGCAGGTTTTGCAGGGTAGCGGAGTCGGGGGTGCTGAGCTCAATCGCGGCGGTGGGGGTGGGGGCCCGCAGGTCAGCCACAAAGTCAGCTATGGTGAAATCGGTCTCATGCCCAATGGCGGAGACGACCGGTACGCTGCATGCGGCGATAGCTCGCGCGACGATTTCCTCGTTGAAGCACCACAGGTCTTCCATAGAGCCCCCGCCGCGCGCTAGGATGAGGTAATCCACCGGCGGAAGCTTGTTTTCAGCTGGTGCACTCCAATGGTTGATGGCGCGTGCTATGCCTAGTTCTGCACCTTTTCCTTGCACCTGCACGGGCAGTAGGTAAGCTTGTATCCAAGGGGCGCGTTGCTCCAATCGGTGGCGCATGTCTTGTATGACGGCCCCGGTGGCAGAGGTGATGAGCCCCACGCTTTGTGGAAAGCGGGGTAGGGGGCGCTTGCGGGCAGCAGAGAAGAGTCCTTCTGCTTCTAATTTGCGCTTAAGCGCTTCGAATTGCTGTTGCAAGCTGCCGGTGCCGGCTTCTTTGACACGGCTGACAACAAATTGCAATGAGCCGCGCCCTTCCCAGACCGTTGCCTTGCCGGTCAGTTCTACTAGTAGGCCTTCCCGCAAGCGCACCCGAGCCGCAGCTGCTTGGTAACGGTACAGAACGCATTGAAGCTGCGCCGTAGCATCTTTGAGGGTGAAATACACATGCCCGCTGCCTGCCATCTTGCAGGAGCCTATCTCGCCCACCACGCTTTGTTCGCCTACCTCTGCTTCCACAGCCCACTTCAGGCGTGCCAGCAGTTCGGTCACGCTCTGTGCCATGGCTTCAATCTTCTCGGGGGTTGAGGTTGCTGTTGGGATCCGGCCAATGAGGGTCGTATCCCTTGGCATAGGAGAAGAGGTCTCGGTGTATGTATTCGTAGTATAGTTCGCGGTCGGCTGGTGCCAGCTTCTCCCAGATGGCAACGTTGAGGGCGCGAGCTACCTTTTGCATCATTTTAAGGGTAAGCTGGCGCCCTTGGCGGGCTTTTTGTACCTGCTTGTGGGTGAGCTGTTCCAGCGATACGGTTACCAGGTCATGGTTTTCCAGCCCCCAGCGTTGCATGATGGTATCAATACGCTGGGTGCCGTGGTTGCGTTCGTTCTCTTCGTTCATCTTTAAGGAAAAATGTGTTAGTAGCCCGGGATGTGGCGTACCTTGAAGCCACCGCAGGGACGTGACTTCTCATACCAACGCGGCCCGACGCGGCGTCCGCTGCCGGAGGTGTCAAAACGCAGACCCGCTACCATCAAAAATACATGGCCTCGTTTGGCATAGACGGTCAGCCACTTGCCGAATCCCGGCCGCCCCCAGCGCAGGAAATCTCCCGATGAGGGTGCTGCGCCTTTTTTGAGCATGCCTGCCTCCCGCAAGACGAAAGCAACAGAGCCGGAGCAATCGTATGCAGAGTCTACATGGCTACGGTGACCGCCCCCTAAACGGTAGGGTTTGCGGATAATTTTGTTGCCGGCAGCGATAGCACGCTTGATGCATCGCGGCGCATGAGGCGGCGCGATGGCTCGCCCATTACGCAAGATGGCGGTGTACCCCTTGCGGTACACGTACGCGGGCGTGCGGGCGTTTTGCTGCAGTTGCTGCTGCTGTTGACAAGCGTCCAACAGCATGAGCGCACATGCAGCCAAGAGTATATGGATAATGTGCTTCATGTCTCAGCTTCTGCTCACATGGTAACAACACACAGAGACTTTGGCAAGGAAAAAGTGTCATAATTTTTTCCTTTGTCTGTGTTATGGTTACATCATGGCTCGGAGACAACGCTGGGCCACTGTTTCCCAAGTGGGGTAGGTGGGGCATTCCGGGAGGGCCGATGCGCGGTAGACAGTGCTAAGGGTGTGGATGAATGCGGCTTCATCTGCGTTGTCGAAAAGATACGAGGGTGGGATATTTTCGCGAATGGGCGGCAGGTCGGAAGCTATGCAGGGCAGGCCGGCGCGCAGGCATTCTACCGGGGGCATGCCGAATCCTTCGTAGGCAGAGAAGTAGACGGCCACGCGGCAAGTGCCGGTCATGAGCCGGTGAAGCTCATCTTGGGGTACACGGCCGTGCTTCACCCAGCGAGCATCAGGCAACTCCGTATTGGGCGGGAGAGCACCGATGGTGTGGATACGTATCGAATCTGCATCCGGCTGGCGGCTGAGCCAGTTGTGCAGGCGGGAGATGCCAAGGGCTGTGAGCTTGTGGGGGAAGGGTGAGGTGTAGAAGAGAACATCTTTGCCATGGGGTGGCGTTTGGCGGACCGGTGTATCAAAGCCGATGCCTACGACGGCAACATGGGCTTTTGGTTCGTACTCAAGGTAGCGCTGTTTATTAAATTGAGTGGAGGTGAGCACAACATCCGCCTTAGTCAGCGCACGCAGGGACAGGGTGCGGAAGTACACCATCTCATGTGCCGGGAAGGGGCTTGCGGTGGCCTTTCCCAGTTTTTCATAGTATTCCCAAATGACATCGTGCAGGTAACAGGCTAATTTTGTTTTGCCGATACGGGGGAAGAAAGGCGGGAATCCTTTGGGGAGGATGGCCCAATCCGGGGCAATGTTGCGGATGGCGGCCGGCAGCCCCCACTGGTCCCATAAAATACGCCCAAAGCGTTTGGGGACAGGGCGGCGGAGTTCATGTAAATGAACGTGTGCGGGGCAGTTTGCAAAGGCGGCAGCACATTCGTTGTTGCCTAGGATATGCAGCTCTTTTACTTCGGGGCATTTCATCAGCCCCCGCGCCAGCCCCATGGAGACGTTGAAGATTCCCACCGACTTTGTGGCGGTAAAACTCTGATCGGTGAGTGATATCAGCAACTTCATGTCCGTGAGAATTTGACACATCTGCATGTCTGCGTCAAGTTTAAACCGTAATGAGGAGCGCACCTTCTTCCTTGCGTCTATGTGTTTGCTTTGTCTGCGTGGCATCTTCTCCTTGCGTCTTTTGTCGGCATCTGCTATGCTGTAGGTATGCCCGGGGGTATAGCAAAAAAGCGTTTTAGTGATAGTTTGTGGGGGAAGGTGGCAGGATTTTTACTGGCTGCATTGTGGGTGGTATCTATGTGTATGGTGGATGCGCATGCGTACTCCGCGCTGCCGTATGTGGTGGGCGTGTGTGTGGTGGTGGTGCTGTTTTTGTGTGGCTGCGTGGGGGGGCTTAAGTTGGTACGCTTGCCTGCCGTTTCATGGTGCGCATTGGCTGCGGGCGGGTATTTCTTGGTGCGGAGTGAGCATAGTTATGCGCTGATTGAATCTTGGCGGGAATCAGCACTCATTTTGAGCTGCGCGGTGTTTTATGTAGCAGGGGTATACTCCGGGCAAGGGAAGGGGAGCCGGTGGCTTGCTTGGGTGCTGGCTATAGCTCTGCTGGCCAATATGGTGGCATTCGTCGTGATGCGTCATCCGCATGCAGATTTGCACTGGCTGGGGCGCCCGAATATGAGCTTAACCGGGCCGAATTCGCCGTATGTGACGTTGTTTTTGTACAAAAACTTTGCAGCTTTGTTCTTGGCGCTAGGCGGTATGGTCTTATTGTGGCGGTCGTTGTGGGCCGGGCGGTGGAGCGCGGGTAATGTGCTCCAGGCATTATGGGGCGGGGTTGCGATTGGTATGTCTTTTTTGTGTGGCTCACGCGTAGTGTGGCTTGTGTTGCCGGTTGTGGCGGTGGTGGGCTGGGTATTGAGCTTGGTGCTGCGCCTGTATGCCGGGCGGCGCATTAGTGTTGCCTCTGTTCTGGTTGGAGTGGTGCTTGTGGTGCTGTTGGGGATTGGTTTTTACGATTTGTTTTTTGGGGATCTGTTATCGCGTATGCTGACCGGGGTGGATACGCATTTGCGGCATTTGATATGGACGCATTTGTGTGATGTGATACCGGGTGCCCCGGCGTGGGGGTACGGAGTGGGCGCAGCTCAATGGGAGATTGTGCCCACCTTCAGCGAGTGGTATACCCCCAACTATGCTCACAATGAATACCTGCAAGCTTGGGTGGATTATGGGGGGATAGGCGTACTGCTGCTTGTGCTTATTTTGGGGGTGCATCTAGCCAGTGGCTTTTTTGCCTTGGTGTCCGATGTGGTGGATGGTGAAAGACGCACGAAAGTAGCCATGGCCGGAGTGGTGCTCATGGGGGTGGCTGTGGCGGCTGCTACTGATTTTGTGTGGCACGATTTCTCTTGGGCGGCGATGACAGCTTTTTGCTGTGGTATATTGGCTTCCCCCAAGCCTCGCCCCGAATTTTCGTGGAGTAATATGGGGCGCCGATGGGCTGAGGGGAGTGGCCCCCGCATGGTGCCGGTGCGTGCGCAGGGAATATGGGGGCGCCTAGCTCTTGTTATCATAGGGGGGGGCGTACTGTTCGGTGGCTGGCAACTGTGGGAGCGCACGGCGCAGGCCTGGGCTGCTCAGTGGCAATTTGATGCGATGGTAAGCAAGGGTGCACCTGCCTCTGCCCAACGCCAATTTTTAGAGGGTGTGATGCAGCATTACCCGGATCCTGCTATCATGGATTGCTATGCGCTCTTGCCTTATACGGAAGAACCGGATTGGAAAAAAATGGAGGAGTTGCTGTGGCGGGCGCATCGCTCCAACCCCAAACAACTTTTTACTGTGGTCATGCTGGCTGAGGTGATGGGTCGCCAAGGCAAAAGTATGGAGGTTGAAAAGCTGTTGCGCCGTTGCTATGTGGGTGATGGTATGGATGGCGGGGCTCTCACGGCTTGGCCGGCCTACTACTCTGTGAATCTTTTGCAATGGGGCCAGCAGGAGCTGAATGCCGGCCGCATAGGGCGCGCACGCTCTCTTTTTAACTACGCTTTCCGCATCGGAAACTTCTACCCGGTAACCACATGGCGCGGCGGTGCCCGCAACTGGACAGAAGGCGGAAGCCCCCGTCGCAAGGCCTTTGTGGCGGCGTGCAGAGCAGATGCCGCTACTCTGAATGCAATGAATGTACCCGAGGATGATTCTTGGCAGCAGCCTTTGGAACCCGGTGGCAAGCCTTCTCTCTACCGCCGATGGGGTCTGCCGAATACTTCTCAGTAGAAGTCGGCGCGTGCACCTGGCCATTTTCCCATCCGGAAGCTGCCTTAGCTGCTTTGTTTCGCTCCTTTTTTGCTGCGCTTTTGTGGCGCTTGCGGGTGAAATGGTGCGCGAGCTACCCTTTGTTGCAAAAAAATAGCTTCTGCGGGCGTTTTCCGCTTGCATTAGACCGAAAAAAATGCAAAATAAAGGAAATCCGCATTTGCGGTTATAGACTTTACTGACGCTATGAGCACACCTCCTCCGCCTCCCGCACCCGTTCGTCCGGCTGCTCCCGCAGCTCCCGTGCCTCCCTCTGTTCCTCGCCCTGCGGCTCCGGTGCCTCCCGGTGCACCGCGCCCGGCAGCCCCTGTGCCGCCCTCTGCGCCGCGTCCGGTTGTGCCCTCCGCTCCTGCTGCGCCCACGGCTCCCGTGGCGCCTGTGCGTCCTGCATCTGCTCCGGCTGCGCGTCCTGCCGGTGCTCCTGTGCCTCCTTCCGCTCCTGCAACGACGGTGCCCTTGGCTCCTTCTGCCCCGGCTCGCCCCGCAGCTCCCGGCGCCCCGCGCCCCGCTCCTACGGTTCCGTTGAACATGCCGTCGCGTCCGGCAGCTCCCGGTGCGCCCAAGCCTGCCGCCGCCCCCGCTCCCGTTCCGGCATCCAAGCCCGCAAAGCCTGAGGAAGACAGCCCGGCTCCTGCGGCTGCTATGCCCACTGCCACGGCTCCCATTGGCAAGCCCGCAGGCTTTGCAAAGCCTGCCGGTTTCACCAAACCCGCCGGCTTTAGTCGCCCCAAGGATACAGAGGAGGAAGAAGAACCCCAGAAGCTTCATCCCGTTCTTCTTGGCTTGGGAATTGTGGCCATTCTTCTTATGGCTTTCCTCTGCTGGATGCAGTACAGCATCGATCAAACTCCCGGTCGTGTCACAGAAGGTCTGTTTGGCAAGCCTTCTACCGCTGCGGCTGCTGATGCCGGTGCAGACTACTCCTCTGAGGAAGCCGGCACCGAAGAAGAAGCGGAAGAAGCTCCCGCTGAGGAAGAGGAATCTGCTGACGAAGAGGAAGAATAAAATTCAACATTTTTTCGACTACAGAGTCTTACTTATACTATGTCATTACAGATTACAGAAAGCAATTTCGAGGCAGAGGTTCTCTCCTCTCCTGTGCCCGTGGTGGTGGATTTCTGGGCTACATGGTGTGGCCCCTGCAAGATGATTTCCCCCATCGTCGACCAGGTTGCAAAGGAAGTGGCCGGTGTTGCCAAAGTGGGCAAGGTGAATGTGGATGAGGCTTCGGCCTTGGCTACTCGCTACAACATCCGCTCTATCCCCACGCTGCTCTTCTTCAAGAACGGCGAAGTGGTGGATACCATCATGGGCGCTACCTCCAAGGACAACATCTTGGCTCGTCTCAAGGCCTGCATGTGAGCTCCTTCATTCAGTAGAAAGTCTTATACAAAAACCGCCTCTGCTTCTCCCTTAGCAGAGGCGGTTTTGTGTACCCACGCAGCGCGACGATGGGCGTACACACAAAACTTTTACATATAATATCGTGAGGGGGTAGTCCTATTCCAAGATTCTTATCGCAACTTGCGTTCGTAAAGTAATGCGGCATTCAGTACTACTAGCACTGAACCGACATTGTGAACGAGTGCACCAGATACCGGCCCGAGCATCCCCATGATTGAGAGTGTGATTGCCACCAAGTTTATTATCATTGATGCCGTCAGGTTAAAATGTATGGTGTTGAGTGTGGCATTGGCTAACCGTTTTATATAGGGAACGCAACACAAATCATCTGTCATGAGTGTAATATCCGCAGCATCGCGGGCTATTTCGCTACTCATACCGCCTATGGCTATGCCCATGTAAGCTTGGCGGAGAGCCGGGGCATCGTTCACTCCATCACCGAGCATGCAAACATGTACCCCTGAGGACTCCGCATTGCCTCAAAAAAACAGTCACCGAACTGACACTTCCCTCGAGTTTGGCTGACACGTGAAAAGATGGATGCCTCATAAATCAGGCACTAACATATACACATGTCACTCAAAATGAGTAAACAAACAATAATAGAGTTACTGAATTCAAATGCAGCAAAGTATCGAAAGGCTCACTCTCGCAAAGCTAAGGGAGAACTCCTGAAGCAACTAATGGAACTCTCTGGTTACAAGTCATCTAAAAGCATCATTCGATACTATTCACGCAGACGACGACGCAGCCAAGTGGAGAAGAGGGGGCGTCTGCCCAAATTGCACCCCTGCGACATCGAGATTATAAAGTCAATTTGGTTGAAATCTGACCAACCTTGCGGTAAAAGACTCCATCCCATGCTACCAACGTGGCTGAAAGCTTACTCAAAACGACACGAAATAGATGAGGAGGTTCAAAGACGCATATTAAGTGTATCGCCCGCCACTCTGGACAGGGTGTTGCGTGATTGCAAAGTGGATGACATTCACAAAGACAATAAGCAAACTATCAGCGCATTGAAGCAATCCATACCCATTATAGACACAACCCGCAAGATTGACGTTGCCGGGCATCTATATGCCGATACAGTAGCCCATTTCGGGGATAGCACCCGCGGAAATTTTGTCTGAACGTTAACAGTAACGGCTGATTTGACCTTATGGACACTCAACCGGGCAATATGGAATAAAGGTCAGGATGCCACCTGCACAGCCTTTCTATATCTGCTACGCGAGATGCCGTTCATGGTTCGTAGCGTCAACACGGACAATGGGTCAGAGTTTATCAATTACCATCTGCAAAGAATGCTCAAAGAA
>JAFQGD010000047.1 GCA_017398355.1 Akkermansia sp.
ACTTGCGTCAGATGTAAAGCGAAGCGATAACCACGCTTTGGCCTCGCCCCGCCTTCAAGGCGAGGGCGGCAAGCGCAGGTGAACCCCACCCATTTTCTTGCGCGACAGCGCCAATTTTTTCAATATGAAATTTGAAATATGAATTTTGCAATTGATATTCAATCTCTAGCAGCTATTTAAGCCACATCTCGCCTTAATGCGTTTGCCCTGACATCTGCGTGATTTCAAATTTCAGATTTCAAATTTATAATTTATTGGAACTAGCTGACTTGTGTTAGATGTAAAGCGAAGCGATAACCACGCTTGGCCTCGCCCCGCCTTCAAGGCGGGGGCGGCAAGCGCAGGTGAACCCCACCCATTTTCTTGCGCGACAGCGCCCATTTTTTCAATATGAAATTTGGAATATGAATTTTGCAATTGATATTCAATCTCTAGCAGCTATTTAAGCCACATCTCGCCTCATGCGTTTGCCCTGAACACTAAGCAATGATGAATGGCGTACGCCGTGATAAAAAGAGGGCATCATGAGCATGATGGCGCACATTGTGGAAAAATAATTGGATTTCTTCTTGACAAGAGAGCTCACAACATGTAACATGCCCGCGCTGCATGACGCAGCGACCAGTGCGCGAATAGCTCAGTTGGTAGAGCAGTAGACTTTTAATCTATTGGTCTCGGGTTCGAGTCCCGATTCGCGTACTCCATGTCCCCATCGTCTAGGGGTTAGGACATATGATTCTCAGTCATAGAACCGCGGTTCGAATCCGCGTGGGGATGCTGAAGAAGCCCGGTCGCAAGACCGGGCTTTTTTGTGCTTGCGCAAAGATATAAAAAACGACATTTAAGATTGACATATTGTTTCCTTTTGCTACCTTTATAGCACAGGTTAAACTTATACCAATATAGAAGATGGACAAGCAAGAATATCAGGAGGAAAAGGTGACAGACGAAGAAATCGTCAAGGCCGCGAATTATGCCGTAGACTTGCTCGTTGAAAAGGGAATGAGCAAAGAAGCCGTTGTACAGGAGCTCATGGCAGGAGGCTTGGATTACGACACGGCAAACACCGTACTGGACAAAATACGAGTGGGATGTCGAAAAGTATTCGGCGATTTATTATTTTTTGCTATATTATGGCTCGTTGGCGGCCTCGTTTTCTCCATCGGCACATACGAGATGGCATCGCAAATCGTCGATACAATCGGCGATATACCCGTCGTAGGATTAGTCGTAGTAGTCGTAGTGTTGGGGACCCTTGCCATTTTGTATGGGCTGATAGCGTTGGTGGTTCTTGCCATTTTGCGTGTGCAGATTGCTTATATTACTTATACATGCCGTCTTCTGCGTTGCCTTTAAGCAAAGAGAACACCCAATGGCAATCTGCAGATTGATTTGCGAGCCATAGTCGAGCCGACTACCCCACAAATCTTCATTAACCGGAACGGGGGGGGCTACTACCAAAATCCTATTGATGTTTCTATGGGTTAGAAAACCTATTGGCCACATGTGGTTGCCCCCGTATTCTGTATTTTTGTGCTTGAGAGGGCAGAATAAGTGGTGTAAGTTGGGAGTGAGAATTTTTCTGCACATTTTTTGCAGAAACATCAGCATGCCAAACGCCTATACAAAGTGAACACCAGCAATACTGCACCCTTATGAAAACACATCTTATCTGCCTGCTGTCAATTGCCATGTTGAGCCACCAACTCGTGGCAACAGAACCCGCCACCACAAACGCGGAAGCACAGGTAGCAATGCCGGAGCCCTACATCGAGGTATCCCGCCATTACGCGGATATCTATGAGGGATTTACATTCTACGTTAGTTTCCCGGTAGCGATGGTAGAGGGGGATAAGGTGGGACAGATTGCGGAGGAGATGCCATTGCAGGTGAGCCACAAGGAATACATCCAAGTAAAGTGGCAGAGCGAATCGCGATTGGAGGTGAAGTTCACGCGCGCGATGGCACCGTTGGAGGTATTCAGGGTCGAGATACCGGCGGGTACAAAGGGCTTGCGCGGAGAGGAGCTGAGCGGGTGCAAAAAGCTACTGCCGAGCACCCGCTATGGCATACACTCTATGGGGGTGTGCAATAATGGCTACTTAGTTTTGCGCGCGGAGGAAGAGGACTACACAGAAATACTACAGCAACGAGTGGGGAAGATTTACTATGAAAGGGACGGCAAACGCAGCGAGCTAAAAAGCCGGCCCGCCACAGTGGCGGATGCCCTGGCTCACCGAGAGGCATTTGCAAGCGCTTATAACTACCGCATTGATGAAGAAGGATGGAAAGAGCTGGAGAAGCATCCGGCAGATGAAATTCTTGAACACACTTGGGTGGTGGAAGCTCCGCAGATTTGTTGCGAGGGCAGCGGCGAGGTGGAGCTAAAATTGCCGGGCACCCAATGGTCGGAAGCGCAGCAGGCATACGTAGATGATACCATCCACACCACCCGCACTCCCAAAATTAATTTAAGACTGACGCACAGCTACCGCAGCCGCGAGCTCTACGAGGTGAATCTGGAATTGGGCTTGCCAGCCCAAGCGGATACAGCAGAACATCTGGTGAAACAACTGGCGTGGTATGTGCGCCCCGTGCATGCACAAGGAGATGAAGCTAAGCAGGTGCTTGAATGGAAAGACGGGGCGCTGCGAACCACCGTGCAGGGCAAAGAAGTGTGCCTTACCCCCAAAGGAACTGAATCGCAAACACTGCACCTGAGCGATGGCAGCCACAAAACAGGTATCAACCAGCTCTCGCTGGAAGCCAACACCGCGGGGCTGGAGCTGGAATTGGGGGTCCAAGGCGTATACGCCGGCATCATCGCTCTACCGGATGGGGTGCCCCCCATCAAAACAGCAGATACAACTAGTCTTTGCCCCGACAAACCCTATATCTATACCGATGTGAGTGCCAACCACATGCAGATGCGCGGCAGCACTACGATGCGGTGCCGCTACGGTAGGGTATCCGGCGGGCAGATTCGCGTGTGGAAGCTCCGAAGCGATGGCGAACATGCTGTGCGCATGCTGGAGGAATACGGCAAGCTCTACATGGGTACGCACCTGAATTGGCAGGACGAACAAGAGCGCAAGCAGAAGCGCAAAGAGGCCGGGCTGGATGTAAAGAACTTCAATTCACACCGCCTGAACACGCAGGAGCTCATCGGTATTGAAACGATGGCTCAGCGGGAGTTACCCGGCACCTTGGAGGGTGAGCTGCAGCTGCCTCTCAAGGAGGTGTTCCCGAATCAGCCGGTTGGCGGGTTTTATCTGGTAGAGGTAGAGGGTACGCCGCTGCGAGAGAGCAAGAATCCGTGCATCAACCAAGGTTTGGTGCAGGTGACGGATTTGGGGCTTTTGTGGAAGACCAACGGGAAAGAGATTTTTGCTTGGGCCTACCACCTGAGCACTGCCGGAGCGGTGAAATCTGCGCGATTGAAGATGCTGGATTCTGCCGGCAACACCTTGGCAGAATTGCCCGTCAGCCAAGGGCTGGCGCAGGGAGCATTCCCCGCAGCTACCCGCTATTTGCAACTCTGCACGGAGGATGACTGCGTGACCATGCCGCACAAGGCCAATGAATTGGATTACACCGTGCACCAAGGTGACACCTGGACCGACGCCCGATTGATAGAAGCCGGCATCAACCCCGGCGATGTACCACGCCCGGAGGTGTTCATCTTTAGCGATCGCTCGCTGTACCGCCCCGGTGAAACAGCCTATGTGAAAGGTATCATCCGCTGGATATGCGGCAACAAGGTTGTGGTGCCCCAGGTTTCGGAAATCACGGCCAATTTGGAGCTTAATGATGATACGATTGCGCAAATTCCCGTGAGTGTGCAGGCAGATGGTGCTTTTAGTGCAGAGGTGCCTTTCCGCTCCGTGGGTAGGCATCGGCTTCAGTTCAATATCACCTACCGGGGGGACGAAGACGAAACCAGCCCCGATTATGCCGCGCTGAAAGGAAGCAAAGCAGCCGAGATTTATCTTTATGACCGCGATGCCTCCATCAACCTGGCATGCAAGGAATTCCGCCGAAATGAGTTCGAAATTGAAAGCCGACTCCAAGCCGACGCAGCACGGCGTACTCTGAGTATGGAAGCCACAGCCACCCATTTCACCGGGAATCCGGTGTCGGGTGGCGAGGTGCAGTGGACGCTGAAAACGCTCCGCCATTATTTCTGCCCGACCCAAGCTCAATGGGCAGATTACAGCTTTGGGGATTATCGCGAGAACCCGTGGGCACGCTACATGGTTCTCTGCGGGCAGGATCCCGGGGAGGATGAACAAACGGGGCTATTTAGCCAAAGCGGCCATTTGGATGCCGCCGGCAAGGGGAGCACCACGTTCGTTCTGCCGGAAGCCAAAGAGCCCATTGCCTTGCGTGCCGTGATGACGGCGACTATTACCAACGGCAACGAACAGAGCCTGCGCAGTGTCCAAGACACCATCCTGCATCCCGCCGGGGTGTATGTGGGCATCAAATCTCAGGGGGCGCTCGCCCGCATAGGTGGCACCCTGCCCGTCGAACTCGTGGCGGTTCGCCCCAATGGCGAGGCTTGGGACGGCGCACCACTGGCAGCAGAAGTCATTGTCAAGCGCAGCGTGTTCCACCCCTACCGCTACGGGTCGTTCTTTTCATCATCCATGCGCAACACGAAAGAAGAAACGATTGTTTGCCGCATGCCGGTATCTGTGAGCGGCACCCCGAGCAAAGTGGAAGTTCCCCTGAACGATGCGGGAATTTATGATATCATTGTGCAGGGGCGGGATAGCGACAATCTTCCCTTCCACAGCGCTACGCGCCACCATGTGTGGGGAGATGAGGAATCCCCCTGGGCCTATCTGAACGGCACCACCCTTTCCCTGCTTCCTGACAAGCCCCTGTACAAACCGGGGGAAACAGCCAAGGTGCTGGTACAAACCCCCGTGGATGCAGAGCTGCTTGTCACGATAGAGCGCGAGCGCGTGCTGCGCCACATGCGCTGCAGCATCACGGTGGATAAGCCGGTCATCGAGGTACCCTTGGAAGGGGCAGATGCACCGGAAGTTCACGTGAGCGTCAGTTTGGTGCAAAATGCAGGCGGGCGAGAGTCAGATGGCAAGCCCTTGCTCAAAATGGGCACCTGTAGCCTGAAAGTGGAGGCGGCAGAAAAGCGGCTTCAGGTGCAGCTGAACACCCCGCGGCAAAGCATCTTGCCGACAGATGATTGCACGGTAAGCGGGCTTATCACAGATGCTGCGGGGAACCCCGTAGCCAATGCAGATGTGACCCTGTATGCCGAGGATGAAGGCACGCTGCAAGTGATGGGGTACAAGCTGCCGGATCCCATGAGCTGCTTCTACCGCAGCCGCGAACACAGCGTGGGTTCCTATTCAGCACAAGGTCTGTTGGTGAGCGAAAATCTGGGAGCCCGGTTCTTTGGGAACAAAGGAGTGTTCATCGGCGGTGGAGATGACGAAATGGAAGAAGATGAACTCAACGATGAAGCGACCCAACACTTACGCCGCAATTTCAATCCCTGTGCGCTCTGGTTGGCAAGCGTGCGCACCGATGCACAGGGACGCTTCAGCACCCACTACCGCAACCCGGATACCCTCACTCGCTACCGCGTAATGGCCATAGCCGCGGCAGGAGATAAGTTTGGCTCCGCTGAGAGCAGCTACCGTGTCATCACCCCGGTGATGCTGGAACCAACCGCGCCCATGAGTGCCACGGCGGGAGATGAATTACAGCTGCCGGTCACCTTGAGCATGGCGGCAGATGAGCTGACTGAAGCCGCAAACCAACAGGCGGTGACTTGGACCATACGCCTGAGCGGAGAAAACGCAGAACTGCCCGTCCCCACTCAAAACGTGACCTTGCAGGGTAATCAACCTGAGACCGTGTATTTCCCGGTCAAGATACCGGCAGAGGGCAACACGGTGCTGCGCTGGCAGGTGCAAGCGGCAAATGCCCCGCAAGGCTCAATGCTGGCGCGCTGCCGCGATGCGGTGGAACTGCAATTCCAAGCGGTGCCCCCCACACCGTATCACCGCGAAACATTCACCGGCGAGCTGGCACCGGGTGTTAAGTGGCTGCTCTGCCAGTGGATAAAGGGGCAATTCCGCCCGGAAAGCAACATCAAGCTCACCTTCTCCACCTCACCGCTTGCGGGCATTGAATACCCGATGCAATACCTTTTCAGCTACCCCTACGGGTGTAGTGAGCAGATTTGCTCAAAGGTTATCCCCTGGATTTTCCGTGATCACCTACAGAATGCCTTGGGCGTGAAATTTCCCCAAGAAAAAGACTTGCAAGCCATCTTGGCAGAAGCAGATGCCCGCCTGCAGGAGCGGCGCCTTCCCCAAGGAGGCTATGGCTATTGGAAATATTCCACCGAGCCCAGCGAATTCAGCCCCTATGTCGTGCTCGTCCGTTCATTGATGAACACGGCATCAAGCTACGACGAAGCCTTCCTGCGCCGCTGCGTGGCGGAGGATAAGTGCAACCCCTATCTTTCCCTCTTTGTCTTGGGGATGATGGATAAAATGCAACTCAATGATCTGAACACGATGCTCAGGCGCGCTAAACAGCAGCGCAAAGCGCTCTCCGCACAGGAGTGCTGGTTGCTTGCGCTCTGCGCTCACATGCAAAAGCACCCCGACACGGCAGCTCTGGTGCAACAAGCTCAAAAATCCCCCGTGAATACGGGTGATGCCCATCTGCTGCCGCCCTTGCAGGCACTGCAATGCATGTGGGCCATCGAAACGGAACCGCATGCGCCCGCAACGGCCAAAATGGTGCGCAGCTACATGCTCAGGCAGATGGGGTTACATTCTACTTGGCGCAATGCGTGGATGGTGCTTGTTGTAGAGCTGTACAACATTTCCACCGGAGCGGCAGACAAGACGGCCAAGCTCAACGGCGAAGAACTCTCGGCGGCCAACCCTCTGCACCAAGAGCTCACCGTAGCCCAAAACCGCACCAAATACCAAGCCACACACGCAACGGTGTATGCCTATGGCCGGGCCGAGGGCTACCTCGTGAATAAGCAGCCGAAGCATGCCGTTGACTGCGGATTTGCCGTGCAACGCCGTTACGAGCAACTGCAGCCGGATGGCAGTTGGAAATCCACCGCTTCTTTCCGCGTGGGAGATGTGGTGCGCGTCACCTTGACCGCTCGCGCCACCTGCAATGAACCCATTTTGCGTTATTTAGCGGTAGAAGACCCACTACCGGCATGCATGGAGGTGGTAGACCCCGAACTGGCTTCTCAAGCTCTGCCGGAAGGCATCTCGGAGGCTCAATCGCTGGGATGGTGGAGCTTCAGTTCTCCTATTTCTAATCGGGAGTTCTTGAAAGACCGCGTGCGAATCTTTGCAGACAGCCTGAACCCGGGCGATAAGCTGGAAATCAGCTACGTGGCACGCGTAACACGCAGTGGCAAAGTCACCGCGCCGGGTACGCGGACGGAGCTGATGTATCAGCCGGAGATATATGGACTGAGTGCCCCGCAGCAATTCGAAGTATCTGCCCGGTGAAACGCTTTCTGACCATTGCGGGAGTCTCGGTGGTAGTGGTACTGGTGCTCTACTACGCCATGCCGTTCTGCCTCCCGGCACCGGACATAGCCCCGCCGCCAAACACGCTCGTAACGGATCGGCACGGGCAATGGCTGGGCTATGTACCCGGGGAAGACGGCTACCGCTGCCACCCGCTCTCTGATTTGCCGCCGAACGTGGTGAAGGCCTTGCTCGCCGCAGAGGACAAGCGCTTTTATAGCCACGGCGGGGTGGATGCGGTAGCGCTAGCCCGCGCCACTTGGCAACAGCTCACCGGACAAGGCAAATCAGGGGCCAGCACCATCAGCATGCAGGTGGCAAAAATGTACAGCCCGCCAGCCACTCGCAATTTGAGCACCAAGCTGCGGGAAATGCTGCAAGCAAGGCGCTTGGAAATGACCCACAGTAAGGAGGAGCTCCTGCTGGCCTACCTCAACCGGGCAGATTTCAGCAACTTGTGCCGCGGCGTAGAAACTGCTGCTCATTTTTACTTTGGCAAAGGAGCAGCAGAGCTCAACAAACAAGAAGCAGCCCTGCTGGTAGCCCTAGTCAAATCTCCCACCAAGCTGAATCCGCTCCGCTACAAGGAGGCGGCCTTGCGGCGTTGTAATATCATTCTTGCGCGTATGGGGGAAAAAACCGTGCAGAATTTTGACCGCGACTTGGGCGTGGCAGGGCGCAGCATCAACGCGCCGCCCGTGGCAGAAAATCTGGCCGGGCAGCTCACCATCGACCGCGCTTTACAGGCAAAATGTGCCAGCATTGCCCGCGATGAGGTGGCTCAGCTGCGTAAGCGCAATGTATCGCAAGCCGCCGTGGTAGTGGTGGACAACCGCAGTGGCGAGGTGCTGGCCGCCGTACCGACTGCGCTACCGCATAGCATGCGAGGCGGTGCCATGAATGGCACCACTACCCCGCGTTCAGCGGGCTCTACGCTCAAACCTTTTGTGTACCTAATGGCCTTTCGGAATGGAGCGTGGCCCGGCACCGTGCTGGCAGATGTACCTACCCTCTACCACAGCGCAGATGGTGTACAAGCCCCCCGCAACTACAACGACAAGTACTTGGGACCCATCACCATACGACAAGCTCTTGCTTGCTCGCAAAACATCCCCGCTATGGAGGCACTGCACCGCTACGGCAGCGGAGAAGAGCAACTGCAACTGCTGCGGTCGCTGGGATTCCGCGTCAGCGGCTCGCACGAGGAATACGGACTCGGGCTTGCCATTGGCAATGCTCACATCACCCTCATGGAGCTGGTACAAGCCTATAGCACCATCGCTCGCTTGGGGGCGCACATACCCCTCCACACGCGGCTACCACATACTACCCCGCAGCCCCGGCAGCTTCTGCGCGCTGAAGATTGCTACCGCATTGCCGATATTCTCAGCGATAAGGAGGCTCGCGCCGTTGCTTTCGGCTCCGCACCCACCCTATCCTTCCCCTTTCGCGTAGCGGCCAAAACGGGTACTTCATCCAATTTCCGCGATAACTGGTGCGTGGGCTTTACCGCAGAATATACAGTCGGTGTATGGGTGGGCAATTTTGATCACTCCCCCATGCACGAAATTTCCGGAGTGAGCGGAGCAGGCCCTATTTTCAACCGCGTATTCCGCGCTTTGCACGCGCAGCAAGCAGCAGGCTTCCCGCAAAGGCCACCCACTCTTCAATCCACAGAAATTGATATCCGCACCGGCGGAGCCCCCACCCCTACTACACCGGACTTCTGCCGCAAGAAAGAATGGGCCACCACCACAGATTTACAGCACTTGCCACAGGGGAAGACAGATGATAGCGGGCGTATCGTGCTGGATGCCCGCTACACAGAGTGGTACCGGGACTGCCACTTGCGCCATATCTATTGCCTGCAGGCAGATGCCGATACTAATCGCGTTCCGGCCGTTCTCATCCCCGCCCATGGGAGCACCCTCACCCTCTCCCCCAATCTGCCGGATGAAGGGCGCGTGGTGGAGCTGCAATCCACGCTTCCGCCCACCAACTGCTCATGGCATAGCGGCACGCTCCCCATCACCCGCCGCAACGGCAAATGGTATGCCACTCTTACGCCCGGTGTGCATAGCATCCGCGTTTCGTCTCCCCCCTACGGGCATGCCCAATCCACCTTCCAAGTAATCCTCAACCACGAGCGTCCCCTTCCCTAAAACACCGTACCCCGTGGCCTCCCCCGCATCATTTTTCAATGCGTGCGCGAATGCCTTTCAGGAATACGGATTCCAATGAATTGCGTGCAGGAGCGGCAGAGAGCCATGCCTCCCCCGCCAAGGTTTGAATTTGTTCCAACAACTCAGGCGTGGGATTGGAAAGCAGGATTTCCGTACGGCGGCGGTCGCGCGTGAGCTCATCCACGGAGCCCTCGGCAATGAGGCAACCTTGGTACAAAATACCCACGCGATCACAAATTTCCTGCACCTGCTCCAAGAGGTGGGAACAAAGGAAAACGGTGATACCCTGCTGTTTCAAATCAAGAATAATATCGCGTATAGCGCGGGAACCGATGGGGTCCACCCCGGCGGTTGGCTCATCCAGCACGAGCAGACGCGGCTTTTGCACGAGGGCTTGAGCCAAGCCTACGCGCTGCAACATGCCCTTGGAATACCCCCCCAAGCGGCGGTGCGCTGCATCCTGCAGCCCCACCAGCTCCAGCATTTCAGCCGTGCGTTCCTTGAGTTTCGCTCCATGCAGCCCGCACAAGCGGCCATAGAAGCGCACCGTTTCTTCCCCGGTGAGAAACTTGTAAAAGTAGGGGTTTTCCGGCAGAAAACCAATTTCCCGACGATTGGAAGCAGCCGTAGCAGGCTGGCCAAAGACGCGGCAGGAACCGGCATCCGGCGAGAGAAGGCCAACTAGGGCTTTCATGATGGTACTCTTGCCGGAACCATTGGGGCCGATGAGGCCGTAGACCGAGCCCGCCGGGATGGAGAGGCTGACCCCCTTCACCGCGTATACCCCGCCCCTGCCCCAATGTCCGGGGAAGGATTTGTGGATATCGGCTATTTCTACAGCTTTCATCGGCTCTACAAAATCGGCAATCAGATGTTGCTCATGCGCAAGAGGAGATTTTTGGCCATGGTGATTCCTTTCTCGAAAATCTCCACGCGCATATTTTCATTGGGGGAGTGGATGCGGGCATCCGGCAGATCCATGCCAAGGAAAAGGGCATCCTTGCCCAGCACCTTGGAAATTTCAGCGATGATGGGGATAGAACCGCCTTCGCGCACCAGTACGGGCGGGTTGCCAAATGTTTCTTCCAATGCTTGCTGAGCCGCCTTGCCGTAGGCCGAGTGCGGGTCACACAAATACGCCTCGCCGGAATGCTGCATGGTAAATTTCATGCGAACGGAGGGCGGGCAAACCTTTTCAAAGTGCGCCTTGACCTTGTGCATCACATCCACGGGGTCTTGCCCCGGCACCAAGCGGCAGCTCATCTTTGCCGTAGCGTGAGTGGGGATGACTGTCTTGGAGCCTTCCCCCTCATAACCACCGGAAATACCATTAAGCTCCAACGTGGGGCGGGCATACACACACTCTGCCCCTGTGTAGCCACGCTCGGTACGCAGCTCCGGCACGCCGGTAAGCTGCGCCAGCTCCGCATCGCTCATGCCGGGCACACGGCGCCAGCTTTCGCGCTCCCACTCAGCAATCTCGCTCACGCCATCGTAGAATCCCTCAACGGTGATGTGGTTATTGGCATCATGCGTGGTAGCAATCATCTCACACAGCGTGGTGATGGGGTTTGCCACAGAACCGCCGAACACACCGGAGTGCAAGTCCATCGCCGGGCCGGAGACTTCCAACTCAAAGCAGCAGAGGCCTTTCAAGCCATAAGAGAACGAGGGGATATCCGGAGCGGCCATGCCTGTATCGCTCACAACGATGACATCACAAGCCAAATCCTGCTTGGCCTCGGGCTTGCGCATAAACTCATACAAGCTGGTGCTGCCGCGTTCCTCCTCGCCCTCCAGCAAGAAAATGACATTGAGCGGCAGGCTGCCCTGCTCGCGGATAATTTCTTCTACACCCAAGATGTGGGCCATGATTTCGCCCTTGTCATCCGAAGCGCCGCGAGCATAAATGCGCCCATCTCTCACCGTGGGGGAGAAAGGCGCGCTCTCCCACTCATCCAAGGGGTCCACTGGCATCACATCATAATGACCGTATATCAGCACCGTGGGTTTCCCCTCCACCTTGGGGCTATGCGCCACCACAATGGGGTGAATATCCGTTGTGTGCTTCACCGCCTCAAATCCTATGGATGAGAGCTTGTTCACAAGAAAATCCGCACATTTATCCACATCGGCCGCATGAGCCTCCACCGCAGACACACTCGGAATGCTCAAAAAAGCAAATAAATCGTCAAACTTGCTCATGAGCTCATTGTACCCCACCACCGCCCACCACGCAAGCAGAATTGATGCCAGTTTTTCCATTCAAAGCTTTCCAGCTTGCCATTATCGGCTTTTTGTTGTAGTATGTCACTTATTCATACTCTGTCAATGGGACAAGAGGCCTGAATATCCCCCGGACAACGGTACTTTACCTTGCGAAAAGCCCCAATTACTCTACAGAAAACATCTCACATTTGACCTCATGCAAACGAAGGGTAACATAGAGCGCTACATAGAGGAGGCAATTCGCCAACACACAGAGCGCATTACACTTGATAGCACCACCACAGATGATGATGTACGCCGCGCTATCCGCTGCACAATGCGCAAAAATTCGGGCATCTTCTGGTTTGATTATCAATATCAATTTAACGAGACTGATTCTACCATACAATTCCAATACCTATTCCCTGCCGATAAAACACGAGAGATACAAAACGATATAGACGAGGTTATTGAGCAGGACTTTTGCCTTCCGCATGTTCAAACTCTCCCCCAAGCTGAACAAATCAGCTACGTTTACAAATGGCTTGTAACATACTGCCAATATAGCCATATCTCATCTTACAATCAGACTTTATACAGTGTTTTCATTCACAGAAAATCTGTTTGTACAGGGTACGCCAAAGCAGCGCACTACCTTTTTCAACTACTTGGCATAGAATCCCGGATTGTTTACGGCCGTTTGAACAACGATTGCGAAAAAGGAAGGCATTGTTGGAATATTGTAAAAGCAGATAATCACTATTACCATTTCGATGTGTGTTTTGGCGATTGTGTCTTAAATGATGTGGCGCGAATGACCGGAGTGCAACAGTTTCATGAGATTGACGGCATCAATTACAATTTTCTCTGCGTTTCAACAGAGGAGATTCTGAAATCCCGAAGCATCGAAGAAGCAGACTCACTCCCCGAATGCCCAGCATCATGGTCGCGAGAGGAAATTACCCAACTTGCCACTATTGCTCTAAAAAGCAGGGATGGCATTCAAGGGGTTCTTTTAAGCAACAGGGGGATTTCTGCCAATATTTATTTGTGCAGCAAAGACAAGAAAGTTGTGTTGAAACGATTTAAACAGGACTGCAAGGATATGTGCCTGCAAGAATACCAATATATGCAGCAAACAAAAGGCTGTGAGCATGTCCTTCAATGCGTTGAACAATACACAAACCTTTCCGAACATATCCTTGCCATAGAACAGGAAGAACCTTTGGCTGATTTGTTGTGTAGCCGGGGGTATGAGTGCTCGCTTTCTAACTCTATTCGGATGGCCGCAGACATCGCACTAGCATGGCAGGAGTGCAAAAAACGCGGCATCTGGTACCGGGATATCCATATTGGCAACATCTACCTCACAGATGAGGGCGTGTACAAACTGGGAGATATGGGCAGTTGTACAAGCACACCTAACTCCCCCTGCACAGAAGGGAATCCTCAATTTTTAGCACCGGAAACGATGCATTTCGGTATCTTCACCGAAGCTTCTGCCATTTACTCCATATCCATGGTCATGTACTTCATGATGAATGGCATGAGCCCCATATGCAGGGCAGATGAACTCCCCCTACCCTCGCCAACCACGTGCCGTGAGCTCCCGCCCCATGAGCAGGTTAAAATTAACTCATTTTTTGCTAAAACCACCGCCTATTTATCGAAGAACAGGTTGCAAAAGATAGAATCATTTATTTCTCAATTAAAGGAACTAGAGAATGACAGTATCAGCGGATGTTTTCTTTCTGATGGCTCAGATATAGCCAGCACTATCAATTTTGAGAACAGAGATGAGGGTGTTCCCTGTCCAAATGCAATAGAACAGGCGGCAAGCACCTGCCCTATTCTCCGTCCGGCGAGGCAAAGCAGCCATCTGCCCGGTGTTGTCGAATCAGCTAGTGCGGTGACTCCCCTCATCCCCTATCGAAAAGATGTAACA
>JAFQGD010000048.1 GCA_017398355.1 Akkermansia sp.
GCTGCCCAGATGGACGGCGCTATCCTTGTTTGCTCCGCTGCTGACGGCCCCATGCCTCAGACTCGTGAGCACATCCTTCTTGCTCGTCAGGTGGGTGTTCCCTACATCGTGGTGTTCATGAACAAGATGGACCTTGCTGATCCCGAACTCGCTGAGCTCGTGGAGATGGAAATCCGTGACCTTCTTTCCTCTTACGAATTCCCCGGTGATGACATTCCGATCATCATGGGTTCTGCTGTCAAGGCTCTCGAAGGTGATCCTGAGTACAGCGCTAAGATCCTTGAGCTCATGGATGCAGTGGATGAGTACATCCCCACTCCTGAGCGTCCGACTGAGCGTCCCTTCCTGATGCCTGTGGAAGACGTGTTCTCCATCTCCGGCCGTGGTACGGTTGCTACCGGTCGTATCGAACGCGGTATCATCAACAAGATGGAAGAAGTTGAAATTGTTGGTATCAAGCCCACCGTTAAGACTTCTGTTACCGATATCGAAATGTTCCGCAAGCTTCTCGATAAGGGTGAAGCCGGTGACAACGTGGGTGTGCTCCTTCGTGGTATCAAGAAGGAAGACATCGTACGTGGTCAGGTTATCGCCAAGCCCGGTTCTGTGACTCCTCACACCTCTTTCGATGCAGCTGTATACGTGCTGACTAAGGAAGAAGGCGGTCGTCACACTCCTTTCTTCAACAACTATCGTCCCCAGTTCTACTTCCGTACGACGGACGTGACCGGTACTGTTACTCTTCCTGAGGGTACAGAAATGGTGATGCCCGGCGATAACGTGACCATCGGCGTTGAGCTTATCACCCCCGTGGCCATGGAAGAGGGTATGCGCTTCGCTATCCGCGAAGGTGGTCGTACCGTGGGCGCCGGTAAGGTTGCCAAGATCAAGGCCTAATCTTACAAAGCCTTTCATCCGGGTGGTTTAATCCGCAGATTATTCAGCCCGTGGTTTTTGGGGGGTGCCTGTAGCAACGGGCATCCCCCCAAAAGAACCAAAAACAGAGCAAGGTAAAAGGGTATTAGCTCAATTGGTAGAGCAGCGGTCTCCAAAACCGCGTGTTGGGAGTTCGAGTCTCTCATACCCTGCCAGCCTTCCTCTTTTTTTTTCTGAAAATTAACCGCAAACCTCACTTTAACATGTTCCGTAAGTTATCTCAATCCATTTCCAACGTCAAAGGTGAGCTCAAAAAATGCTCCTGGCCTTGGGAAAGCGACCCGAAGGTCAAAGGATTTAAAAAATTCCGTGAGTTGTGGGGTTCGACACTCGTGGTACTTGTAGCCATGGTGTTGCTTGGCGCATATGTCGCCTTTTTTGATTATGTGATGGCTCAGGTTGTGAGTTGGGTCATCGTACACCTTTCCTGATATTTAATCATTTTTGCTGGCTATGTCCCGTCCCTACGAACGTAAATCCGGCTCTGAATCCGCACGCGTCATCCCCGATGCTAAGGATCAGTGGTACGTGCTGCATGTGCTCTCCAATAAGGAGCGCCGTGCTGTAGAAAACTTGAAGCGCCTTTTCAAGGAAGATGAGGAGATGGGTGCTCTCGTGCAGAGCGAGCCTCTTGTCCCCACTGAGAAGGTGGAGGAAATGCGCAATGGCAAAAAGTATGTCCAGGAGCGCAAGCTGTACCCCGGCTATGTTTATTTGAATTTTGCGTTGCGTCGCCCTGATGGTGAGCTCAACAACGATGCCTGGTACAAGATTCAGGCTGTTGACGGCGTGATTAGCTTTGCTTGCGGGCGCTCTAAGAAGCCCCTGCCAATGTCTGCCAAGGATGTAAGCGATTTGATGGCCGAGATTGCTCGCCGCAGCGAAGGATCCCGCCAGAAGATTGTCTTCAACGTCAAGGATGAAGTTGTTGTGCTTGAAGGTGCATTCCAAGGGGAACGTGGCATTGTGGAGGAAGTGGATACTGAGCGCGGTCGTCTGCGCGTAGGCGTGACGATGTTTGGCCGTTCCAACCCCTTGGATTTGGATTACACGCAGGTTCAGCTTGTGCCTGAGGATGAGCGCGGCAACACTGCCGGCATCTAATTTCCCTTATATCATTCATTTTCGCCGCTTGATGAACTGCAAAGTGAGGCAAGCGACAAACCAAAACAAACAAAACCATGGCAAAAGAAGTAGTAAAAGTAATTAAGCTGCAGATTCCTGCAGGCGCTGCGAATCCCTCGCCGCCCGTGGGCCCTGCTCTTGGTCAGGCCGGTGTTAACATCATGGGCTTCTGCAAAGAGTTCAACGCTAAGACTCAGAAGCAGGCCGGTGATGTACTCCCCGTCGTGATCACCGTTTACAAGGACAAGTCCTTCGACTTCATCACCAAGATGCCCCCCGCAGCAAACCTTCTTAAGAAGGCTGCCGGCATCCAGTCCGGCTCCGGTGAGCCGAACAAGAAGAAGGTCGCTAAGATCTCCAAGGATAAGTTGATGGAAGTTGTCAATATCAAGATGCCCGACCTCAACACCACCAATCCTGAGGCTGCCGCCCGCATTATTGCCGGCCAGGCTCGTCAGATGGGTATTGAGGTGGAAGGCATGTAACCCCTTCCTGCAGGAGGGAATCCTCATATTAACCCGAACGTACTGCTAAATATATGTCTACAAAACGCTCCAAGCGCTACATTGAGGCAGCCAAGCTTGTTGATTCCAGCAAGAACTACGCTGTCGATGAAGCTGTGGAACTCATGAAGAGCTTCCCGGCTCCCAAGTTTGACCCCACGGTCACTCTGTCCTTCCGCCTTACGGTGGATCCCCGTAAATCCGACCAGATGGTGCGTGGCTCCGTTGCTTTGCCCCACGGTACTGGTAAGAATGTTCGCGTCATCGTCTTTGCTCAGGGTGAAGCTGCTCAGGCTGCTCTGGAAGCCGGTGCCGAAAAAGTTGGCCTGGAAGACCTCATCAAGGAAATCCAGGGCGGTTTCCTCGACTTTGACAGCGCAATCGCCACCCCGGACGCCATGGCCCAGGTGCGTAAGATTGCTCGCGTCCTCGGTCCGCGTGGCTTGATGCCCAACCCCAAGACCGGTACTGTGACGGATGATACCGCCAAGGCCGTACGTGAGGTGAAGGCAGGCCGTGTAGACTTCAAGGTGGACCGCAATGCCAACGTTTCTGCTGCCGTAGGTAAGCTTTCCTTCGAGAGCGACAAGCTCGTGGAGAACGCCCGCGCCCTCATCGGTGCCGTGGTGAAGGCTCGCCCCTCCGGTGCCAAGGGTGCCTACATCGCCGGCGTGACTATCGCCAGCTCGATGAACCCCGGCGTTTCTATCAGCCCGGTTGAATACTCCAAGAACTAAACCCAAACCACAGATACGAATATGAGCACTGAGAAAAAAGTGAATGCCGATAAGGGTATTATCATCGACGGCCTGCTGGAGAGGGTGAATGCTTCTCCCTTCCTCCTGGTGATTGATTACACCGGTGTGACCGTTCCCGAGTTTACTAAGCTGCGTGCTGCTCTGGCTGAGGCCGGTGCAAGCTGCCTTGTGGCCAAGAACACCTTCATGGCCAAGGCTATCACACGCGCCGGTTTGCCCGATATCACCGCTTCCCTCAAGGGCCAGACTGCCTACATCATGGGTGATAGCGATGTGTGCGCCGCTGCCAAGGCTGTGAACACCTTCGCCAAGGCTTCCAAGAAGACCGCTTGGAAGACCGGTATCCTTGATGGTGCTGAACTGACCCCCGATAAGATTAAGGCTTTGGGCGACCTGCCCAGCCGCGAGGTTCTTCTTGCTACCTTGCTTGGTACCATCAACGGCGCCGGCTCTGCCCTCGCCCGTGTCATCCAGGCATACGTGGACAAGGAAAACGGTGGTGCACAGGAAGAAACTCCTGCTGCAGAGTAAAAAAAGACTTGAACAGATGGCGGCGGTGTGGTACTACCTCCCCGCCGCCTGAAAAAATGAGGCTCTCTGTCGGCTCTCCGGCCGGTGAGAACTGAAATGGACGGGAAGCCCCCGTCCGCGACAAGAACCAAATACAACATACAATACTACAATGGCTGATCTCAATACTATCGCTGAAGAACTTGGCAAGCTTACTATCCTCGAAGCTGCCGAACTCGTTAAGATGCTCGAGGAGAAGTGGGGCGTATCCGCTGCTGCTCCCGTAGCTGCCGCTGGCGCTGCTGCTCCCGCTGCTGAAGCTGCTGAAGAGAAGACTGAATTCGACGTTGAGCTTACCGATGCCGGTGCCAACAAGATTGCTGTCATTAAGGCTGTGCGTACCGTCAAGCCCGGTCTGGGTCTGGCTGATGCTAAGAAGCTCGTTGAAAGCGCTCCCGCCGTGGTGGTGGAAGGTGCTTCCAAGGAGGACGCCGAAAAGGCCAAGGCCGAACTCGAGAAGGCCGGCGCCAAGGTCACTATCAAGTAACCTATTCGATTTTACGAAAGCAGGGGGGGATTTGTGTCCCCTCCTGCCTTCGCGTCCCGTCATCATTGGGGGTAATGCTCCTAATTTGCTAATTATTAACTCTTAACGTTTCACAGCGCGCGCCCCCGCGCTACACGAGGGGGCAGGTAGACCCGACTCGGGCATACCGGCAGTGCAAACTGTGGCATATCCGAGTCGGTTTTACCGGTCGTAAACCGAGCCCGCATCCGGAAAGGGTGCTCAACAACATCTCCGCCAACTCCATGTCAAAGCCCAAGCAAGAGCGAATCAGTTTCGGCAAGATCAAGGAGGTTATTGAACCTCCCAACCTGATTGAGATCCAGACGAAGTCCTACGAGGAATTCCTGCAACGTTTCACTGAGCCTGACAAAAGGCTCAAAATGGGTCTGCAGGCTGTCCTCAGCGAGCATTTCCCGATAGAAAGCTACGACGGGCAAATCAAGCTCGAATACGAGTCTTACGAAATTTCGCCGCCCAAAACCTCCGATTTCGCCGCCATTCGTGCCGGTGAAACATACAGCGCCTCCCTCTACGTGAAATTCCGCCTCAAGTGCGGTGATTACAGCGCAGAGGAGAATGTGTACATGGGCGAAATCCCGATGATTACCGACCGCGGCACATTCGTGGTGAATGGTGCAGAGCGCGTGATTGTAGCTCAGCTGCACCGCTCTCCCGGCATCTGCTTCGAAAAGACGCATCACTCCAACGGCAAGGATATTTTCTCCTTCCGCGTCATCCCTGACCGCGGTTCCTGGTTGGAAGTGCAGTTCGACACGAATGACTTGATGTATGTCTTCCTCGACCGCCGCCGCCGTCGCCGCAAGTTCTTGGCAACCACATTCTTGCGCTATCTCGGTTATGAGAGCGACCGCTCCATCGTAGAGCAGTTCTACACCATCCAGAACCTTTCCTTGGCAGATGTATCCGGGGAGGAACTGGAATACCTCATTCCTTTCGAGGATGTAAAGCACGGTGATGAGACTAAGTCCACCATCATTGCTAAGGCCTACGAGCCCCTTAGCTTGTCCACCATCAAGAAGATGCTCGAACTGGGCATCGAGAAGATTGAGGTGATTGACCAGCGTGAAGAGGAGACGCTTGTGAAGACTCTTAAGAAAGATATATCTTTCGACCGTGAGTCTGCCCTTAAGGAAATTTTCCGCAAGTTCCGCCCGGGTGATCCTTCCTCCGTGCAGCAGGCCGCTACCGCGTTGGATCGTCTCTTCAAGGAAGAGAAGAAGTATGACCTCACGCGAGTTGGTCGCTACAAGATCAACCAGAAGCTTGGTTTGGACGTGCCGGAGGACGTGCGCCTCATCCAGCCCATCGATTTCCTGAGCGCTATCAAGTACCTGTTGCGCCTGCGCAATGGCGAAGGCCAAGTGGATGATATTGACCACTTGGGCAACCGCCGTGTGCGCGCCGTTGGTGAACTTATTGCCAACCAATGTCGCGTGGGCTTGGCCCGCACGGAACGTTTGGTCAAGGAGCGCATGACTCTTTGCGATACGACCCGCAATGACATTACGCCCAGCAAGCTCATCAACCCGAAGGCTTTGAGCGCTGTCGTGCGCGACTTCTTTGGCCGCAGCCAGCTTTCACAGTTCATGGATCAGATTAACCCCTTGGCAGAGCTCACGCACAAGCGCCGTCTTTCTGCCTTGGGTCCGGGTGGTTTGAACCGCGACCGTGCCGGCTTCGAAGTTCGAGACGTACACCCCTCCCACTATGGCCGAATCTGCCCCATTGAGACACCTGAAGGTCCCAACATCGGTCTGATTAACTCCCTTTGCACCTATGCACGTATTGATGAATACGGCTTCATCGAAACACCTTTCCGCCGCGTGAAGGTGGTGGAGAAGAAGAACAAGAAGGGCGAGGTTGTTGACACGGAAGTCATCGTCACGAATGAGGTGGTATACCTCACCGCAGACAAGGAAGAGTACCACCTGATTGCCCAGGCCAATAACCCCATCGACAATGACAACGGCAGCGGTCACTTCGTTCGCTCCCGTGTCACGGCTCGTGAGCATGGTGAATTCATCGAAGTGGATCCCCGCCGTGTGGAGTACATGGACGTATCGCCCAAGCAGATTATCTCCATTGCTGCCGGTCTTATTCCCTTCTTGGAACACGATGACGCCAACCGCGCACTCATGGGTGCTAACATGCAGCGCCAAGGCGTGCCGTTGATGGTGAACCAGGCTCCGCTTGTGGGTACCGGTATTGAAGCTAAGTGCGCACGCGATAGTTGCGCTGTGGTGTGTGCTGTGGCTCCCGGTATTGTTGCTTCTGCCACGGCAGAGTACATTGTCACCACGCTTGATGGCAACCTGCCGGTTTCCTCCCAGCGCTGGTTGAGCGATCCTGACAGCGTCAAGACAGATCCTGACAAGGGTATCTACGTATACCAGCTGCGCAAGTTCATGCGCTCCAACGCTTCCACCTGTATCAACCAGAAGCCCATTGTATCCCGCGGTGACGTGGTGAAGGCCGGTGATGTGCTGGCCGATGGCCCCTGTACAGATGGTGGTGAATTGGCACTTGGTCGCAACGTACTGGTGGCATACATGTCTTGGTACGGTTACAACTTCGAAGACGCCATCATCATTTCCGAGCGTTTGGTGCAGGAAGACGCCTACACCTCCATCCACATCGAAGAATTCGAAGAAAAAGCTCGCGATACGAAGCTTGGACCGGAAGAAATCACCCGCGATATCCCCAACGTAGGCGATGATGCTCTGCGCAACTTGGGTAGCGATGGTGTGGTTCGCATCGGTGCAGAGGTGAAGCCCGGCGATATTCTCGTGGGCAAGATTACCCCCAAGAGCGAGACGGATTTGGCACCCGAGGAGCGCCTGCTGCGCGCCATCTTCGGTGAAAAAGCCGCTGATGTGAAGGATACCTCCCTGCGTGTGCCCCCGGGTACGACCGGCGTGGTGATGGATGTGCGTGTTGTGCGCTCCGCCGCTCCCGGTACACCGGCTGTGGATATTGAGAAGGAGAGCCAGAAGCAGCGCAAGAAGGTGGATACCGAGTACGCTCGCGACAAGGATGCCCTTATCGAGCAGCTCACAAGCCGCCTCTCTGACCGCCTCTTGGGCGAGAAGATTCCGCTGGAAGTGACCCGCGCCGGTTCCAACGAAATCATCATTCCCGCAAACCGCAAGATTACCAAGACCCTGCTGCGTAAGCTCGCCGTTTATCACGACCAAATCGAGATGAACGAAAGCCCCGTGCGCAACCAAATCTTCGAAATTATCAATGCCTACACCTCCCGCTTTGATGATTTGGATGAAGAGCGTGATCGCAAGCTCGACCAAATCGAAGCCGGTGCAGAGATGGATCCCGGTGTCGTGACAGAAGTGAAGGTCTACATCGCCACCAAGCGCAAGCTTGGCGTGGGTGATAAGATGGCCGGTCGTCACGGTAACAAGGGTGTGTGCTCCCGTGTGCTGCCTGTCGAGGATATGCCCTATCTGGAAGATGGTACCCCGGTTGATATCATTCTCAACCCCTTGGGTGTGCCCTCCCGAATGAACGTGGGGCAGGTGTTGGAAGCTCACCTCGGTGTTGCAGCTAAGGCTCTGGGCTTCAAGGTCGCCACTCCCGTATTCGACGGTATTGACGAAGGCAAGATTTGGGATTACATGAGCCAGGCCAAGAAGGTACCCGGTTTCACCTGGGTTGGCGATGGCCAAGATGGTAGTGTAGCCGGTAAGAGTCGCCTTATCGACGGCCTCACGGGTGAGTACTTCCACTATCCTGTGGTGGTTGGCTATACCTATATGCTCAAGCTTAACCACTTGGTGGATGATAAGGTGCACGCTCGCGCCGTGGGTACGTACTCCCTCGTCACCCAGCAGCCCTTGGGTGGTAAGGCCCAGCATGGTGGCCAGCGCTTCGGTGAAATGGAAGTGTGGGCTATGGAAGCTTATGGCGCCGCCTACACCCTGCAAGAGCTTCTTACCGTTAAGTCCGACGACGTACAGGGTCGTACCCGCATCTACGAAAATATCGTGCGCGGTGACAACTCCTTGGAAGCCGGTACCCCGGAATCCTTCAACGTGCTCATCAAGGAAATGCAGGCACTTTGCCTCAACGTGCAGCCGCTGGAGAAGAAGGACCTCGAGAATGCTCCGCAGACGACGGACGACTTCTTCCAGTTGCTTGCTGATGGCGAAGGCTTGGATGATGACGACAACGACGGCTTCGACGAAGACGAGGACGACTTCGATGATTTCGAGGATGACGATGATGTCGTCAGCGAGATGGATGAAGACGACGAAGACGAGGACGACGATTCCGATATGTAAACCTGTAACCGCTGCCTGCACGTGCCCCGCAGGTGCAGGCAGCAACAAAACTTTCAAAAACTAACACCCATATGTCTTTCAACGACTTTAACAACGAGAAGCCTAAGAACTTCGACCAGGTTTGCATTACCGTTGCCAGCCCGGAGGACATCCAGCGCTGGTCCAGCGGCGAGGTCAAAAACCCGGAAACCATCAACTACCGTACGTTCAAGCCGGAAAAGGGTGGCCTCTTCTGCGAACGTATCTTCGGCCCCACCCGCGACATGGAGTGCTCCTGCGGCCGCTACAAGCGCGCCAAGAATAAGGGCATGAAGTGTGACCGCTGCGGTGTGGAAGTGACCAGCGCACGAGTACGCCGCGAGCGCATGGGCCACATTGAGTTGGCCGTGCCTGTCACGCACATTTGGTTCTACAAGTGCATGCCCAGCCGCATCGGTCTCATGCTCGACCTGACCGCCCGTGATTTGGAGCGTGTCATCTACTACGAGGATTACATCGTCATTGATCCCCGTGGCGTCAACGGTATTGACCGCGGCATGATTCTCACCGAAGAGCAGTACGATGAGCTTGTAGATGATTACGGTGATGATGCTCCCGAAGCCGGCATGGGCGCCGCTGCTATTCAGCGCCTCCTTGCTACGGTGGATTTGGTGGCCCTCATCGATGAGCTGCGCCAGGAAATGGAAAAGACCAACTCCAAGCAGAACAAGCGCAAGCTTGCCAAGCGCTTGCAGCTGGCTCAAGGTTTCCTGAACAGTGGCTGCAAGCCCGAATGGATGGTTCTTACCGTCCTGCCCGTCATCCCCCCGGATTTGCGCCCGCTTGTACCGCTGCCCGGTGGTCGTTTTGCTACCAGCGACCTCAACGACCTCTACCGCCGCGTCATCAACCGCAACAACCGTCTCAAAGAACTTGCTGCGTTGCAGACCCCCGAGGTGATTAAGCGCAACGAAATGCGCATGCTGCAGGAAGCTGTGGACGCCCTCTTCGACAACGGTCGTCATGGCCGCCATGTGACGGGTGCCGGCAACCGCCCCCTCAAGTCCCTGTCTGATATGCTCAAGGGCAAGAGCGGTCGTTTCCGTCAGAACTTGCTTGGTAAGCGTGTAGACTACTCCGGCCGTTCCGTGATTGTGATTGGCCCGAACCTGCGCATGAACCAGTGCGGTTTGCCCAAGAAGATGGCTCTTTCCCTCTTTGAACCCTTCATCATTCACCGTCTCAAGGAGCTTGGCTACGTGCATACCGTGCGTTCTGCCAAGAAGATGATTGACCGCAAAGAACCCTTCGTATGGGACATTCTGGAAGAGGTGTCCAAGGGCCACCCCGTGTTCCTGAACCGTGCTCCAACGCTTCACCGTCTCTCCATTCAGGCTTTCGAGCCTGTACTGATTGAAGGTTCAGCTATTCGTTTGCACCCGCTCGTATGTACGGGTTACAACGCTGACTTCGACGGTGACCAGATGGCCGTACACGTACCGCTGAGCGTAGAAGCCCAGTTGGAAGCCCGCCTCCTCATGCTGGCACCCAACAACATCTTCTCGCCCGCCTCCGGTAAGCCCATCAGCACCCCCTCGCAGGATATTATTCTTGGCTCCTACTACCTGACGCATACTCGCGCCAAGGAAGTGAAGGAAAATCAGGATCGCCAGCACCTTCTGCCCCTCTTCGAGTCCATCTCTGAAGTGGAGTTCGCTATCGCTGCCCGTAAGATTGGCTACCACGAGTGGATTCGCCTCAAGAACCCGGATTACGGCAAGACCGGCAAGGAATTTGACCGCCTCTCCTTCAACCAGGAAAATGTGAACCGCAAGACCATCGTTACCACGGCCGGCCGCGTGCGCTTCAACGAAATCTGGCCCAACGAAATCGGCTATATCAACCGCAATGTGGGCAAGAAGCAGCTGGGTGAAATCATCTGGCGCTGCTACCAGACCTGTGGCCAGCAGAAGACGGTGGAGACGCTTGATGCTCTCAAGTCCTTGGGTTATAAGGAAGCTACGCGTTCCGGTTGCTCCATTGGTATTGTTGACATGGTGGTACCGGAGAACAAGGATAAGGTGATAGCCGATGCCTACGAGCAGGTAACCAAGGTGACCGAACAGTACGAGGAAGGTCTCATCACCAACGGCGAACGCTACGAAAAGGTGGTGAACATCTGGTCCTCTACGACAGATGCCATCCAGAAGGAACTCTACACCAAGTTGGAGTACAATGGTGGCTCTGCTGTGGCGAACCCCCTCTTCATGATGGTGGACTCCGGCGCTCGTGGTAACAAGGCTCAGATTAAGCAGCTCTCCGGTATGCGTGGTCTTATGGCTAAGCCCTCCGGTGAAATTATCGAACGCCCCATTACCTCCAACTTCCGCGAAGGCCTTTCCGTGCTGGAGTACTTCATCTCCACCCACGGTGCCCGTAAGGGTCTGGCCGATACCGCTTTGAAGACAGCAGACTCCGGTTACATGACCCGTAAGCTGGTAGACGTGGCTCAGGACGTGATTGTGCGCGAGGAAGATTGCGGTACGGAGGAAGGTATCACCATGACGGCTATTTTCGATGGCGAGGATGAAATTGCATCCCTTGCTACCCGAATCTATGGCCGTGTCACCTGTGATGATATCTATGATCCCACCACGAAGGAGCTTATCGTGGGTCGCAACGAAATCATCACCGATGAGGCCTCCAAGAAGATTGAGAAGGTCGGCATCGAGAAGGTGAAAGTTCGCTCCGTGCTGACCTGTGATTTGCCCCGTGGTTGCTGCGCCAAGTGCTATGGCTTGAACCTGGCTACCGGCAAGGCCGTGAAGGTGGGTGAAGCCGTGGGTATTATTGCCGCCCAGTCCATTGGTGAGCCCGGTACCCAGCTGACCATGCGTACCTTCCACGTGGGTGGTACGGCATCTGCTTCCACCAGCCGTCCCGAGTTCATCGCCAAGACCACCGGTCGCGTCATCTACGATGAAAACCTGCGTGATCGTTGCGTAGAGGATGAAAATGGCAACATGGTGGTGCTTTGCAAGAACGGCAGCGTGAAGGTATACGATGCCGAGGGCAAGGAACAGGAATCCTACCAGCTCACCATGGGTGCTGTGTTGCACGTCAAGGATGGTCAGGATATCGAAGCTCGCCAGCTTATCGCAGAGTGGGATCCCTTCGCCATTCCCGTCATCTCTGAAATTGGCGGTACCGTGGAGTTCCAGGATATGATTGAAGGTATTACCTGCCGCACAGAATCCGGTCACACCGAATCCGGTAAGGGTACCACCGTCATCATCGACCACCGTCAGGACCTTGCTCCCCGCATCATTGTGCACACAGCCAAGCCCGGTAGCGAGAAGGATAAACCCCGCGTGTACTCCATCCCGACCGGTGCTTACTTGGCCGTCAACAACAAGCAGAAGATTTCTGCCGGTACGCAGATTGCCAAGACCCCGCGCAAGATTCAGAAGACGAACGACATTACCGGTGGTCTTCCCCGCGTGGCAGAGCTCTTCGAAGCCCGCCGCCCGAAGGACACCTGCACCTTGGCTGAGATGGACGGTATCGTCGCAATTGATGATGCCATGATTCGCGGTAAGAAGGTCGTGACCATCTATCGTGATGCAGAGGCTCGCGAAGCTGCCAGCAAGAGCCGCCGCCGCTCCACCCGCTTGGAAGAGCGAGATGAAAATGATGGCGCTATCTCCTGCAAGCACTTGGTGCCCATGGATCGCCACATCATCGTGCATGATGGTGACTATGTGCGCGCCGGTGAACCCCTGTCCGACGGTTCCGAAGCTTCCGATGAAATCCTGCGTATCTGCGGTAAGGAAGCTCTGCAGGAACACCTCGTCAATAAGGTGCAGCAGGTGTACCGTGTGCAGGGTGTGGAAATCAACGATAAACACGTTGAAATCATCGTCTCCCAGATGCTCCGCAAGGTGCGCGTCAAGGACCCCGGCGATACCGGTCTCCTTTGGGGCGATGAGGTGGACCGCACCACGCTCACTCGCATCAACAAGGAAACGGTCAGCATGAATGGTCGTCCTGCGGAAAGTGAGCCCATCTTGCTGGGTATCACCAAGGCATCCCTCAAGACGGATTCCTTCATCTCCGCAGCATCCTTCCAGGATACCACGCGTGTTCTTACCGAGGCTGCCACCCTGGGCAAGGTTGATACACTGGAAGGCTTCAAGGAAAACGTCATTCTGGGGCACCTTATCCCTGCCGGTACCGGTTTCAACAAGTACCGCAACATCGTGGTGGAACCCGCCCCCGGCGCTACACCCATCCCCCGTGCTACCTACGAAACGGAGGAAGATATCGTACCCGTGGATGATGCTATCAACGTTGGCTCCGATGATTAATTAAGCTCGCTGCCATACAAGTCATTCATGCCCGGCATGCCCCCGTAGGCTTGCCGGGCATCTTTTTGCTTGGAAATCCACCTTGACATTGGGGCGTACTCATGTAGAATGAGGGTGCAGATGTTGAACAAGTTTCGCCGGTTTTTCTTGTGTGTATTGTTCCTTTGCATGTTGTCTCTGATAGCATGTAGGGGGGTGTGTACACACGAATGCAGCCACCACTGCGGGGAAACTGCGGTTTCCGGCATCTGTTGTGCAACTGTGCAGGGCTGTGCGCATCATCCATCAAAGGAATGTCACTATCCGCATAGCAAGCACCACCAGCACCATCTCATAGGCATACAGGGGGAGCGCTCCGGGCGCTTAAAGGCAGCATCTCCAGCCGTGGTGTTTGCGGAGCCCATGCATCTTTTCTTGCCTAGCCCGCGGGCGCCTGCAGCCAAAGTACGTTTTGCCCCCCCCATCGAGTACAGGGGTATCCCCCCTATGCTGTGGCATAGGCCGCAGCTGATTTAAAGGCCTTTTTGTTGAAAATGCACCCTCTTCACATTGATGAAGAGTGGCACATGCCTTTTTTTCATTTTTTCATTTTTTCATTATTCAAACTATGCATATCAAATTTTACACACTTATTTGCTCGGCTGCTTTGCTGGCAGCCTGTGCTACATACACACCTGATCCGGTGGATTTCGACCGCGATGGTACGGAGTGGTTCATGGTATCTACCCGTTTATGCCCGCCCAATAGCAGCATAAGCCGCGGCAGTATGCGCAGTATTGGCTTGTTGCTCAATCCTGCCCTCAACAAAGCCCGCCTCTCCTATGCCGCAGAGACCGAGGCTTCCCGCTTCGCAGGCCTGTGGGAAGACCCTTCTCTCTCGGTAGAGGGGGTTCGTGTCTTACGGGAAAACTTCAACAACAACTCCATCGGCCCATCGCTGTCCATTCCCGTCACCGGCTTGCCATCTTTGGCAAAAAAGGTGGCAGAACAATACAACGAGGCTGATTATTGGAGCATGCGTGCGCAGGAACGCGCGTTCCTGACAGATTTGGAAGTCCTGCGCTACAACATACTGGTCATTCACGATAAATTGAGCCTGATACGCGCACGCCTCAACCAAGTCAAGGTAGAGAAGAAAGATATCGACCGATTGTACAAATTGGGTGAGGTAGAATTGAGCGATTACCAGGCATCCTGCCAGCGTTTCAACGATACCATGAAAGAATGCCAAGAGCTGGAGAATGAGCACTTGGCTAAGCGGCATGAGTTGATTGCGCAGATGGGCTTGCATCCGGCAGTGGGCAGTATCGAATTGGAAGGGAAACTGCCCGGTGGGGTGCCCTCCCTCGTGCGGCCTCCCTCTGTAGCGCAACTGCTGGAAAGCCCGGAGCTACATTCTATGTTGGCCGCCTATGGTGCCAGCGAGACAGAATTGCGAACCGAGATCCGCAAACAGTACCCGGAGCTTAGCATTGGCCCCTCCCTCACGCGAGAAGAAGGCAACAATAAGATAGGTATCGGTCTGGAAATGAACCTGCCCATCTGGAACCGCAACCGCATGGGAATAGCCAAAGCTTCCGGCGCACGCGATTTGAAACACCACGATACCATCGCCCTGTGGCGCAAGTTGCAGCAGGATGTATCAGCCCTCAATGCTCGCCAAAAGTTGGCTGCCGAGCATTGCCGCACAGAGATGGAGCGCATGCTTGCCCTGCAGGAAACAGGCAAACAGCAAGAAGAACTCTACAAACTGGGTGAAACCTCGCTTCCTGCGCTGGCAGATGCTCGGCATGAGATTTTCCAACGCCGCATGAGCTATCTTGATTGCCTCGGTACCCTTCTTGAGATTCAAACAAAACTTCAATACATCAATCCCTATTATCAACCATGAAATACCCCTTTTTGACCCTGTGTGCTTTGGCCTTCACGTGCTCTGCCTCCATACATGACCACGCCGCAGAGCACAAGCACGAGCATGCCGCCGCAGAACACAAGCATGATGAGCACAGCCAGTGCAGTGGCCACGACCACGCCGCAGAGCACAAGCACGAGCATGGCGCCGCAGAACACAAGCATGATGAGCACAGCCAGTGCAGCGGCCATGACCACGCCACAGAGCACAAGCACGAGCATGGCACCGCAGAACACAAGCATGATGAGCACAGCCAGTGCAGCGGCCATGACCACGCTGTGGAGGAAAAGCACGACGACCACAGCAACTGCAGCGGCCATGATCATGGTGCCGAGAGCGGTTCGGCAGGGGGCGTTGTCATTGTGCAGGCAGATGCACGCTCCCGCCATATCCTCAATATGCAGGTGGAGGAAGTCCCCGCCATTTCTTTGGCTCTCACCAATTCGCTGTATGGCTACCTCACGGTGCCGGAGCATGCCACAGAAACGTATGCCTTGCCTTGCGCCGGGCGCATTTCTCTGCGTGTCAAATCTGCCCAGCAGGTTCACAAAGGGGATATCCTCTACACTGTGGAGTCCCCCGCCATTTCCGAGCAAATCACGGAACTGCAGAAGATAGAATCCAACATAGACCGCTGCACGGAAGAGGTGGCCGCCGTAGAAGCCCGCGTAGCTCGCTTGCATGGTGTCGGCACGCGTAATAGTGATTTGGAGGAGCAGCTCAAGTTCAAAAAAGCAGAATTGGGGCAGCTCATCCGCGAGGAAAAAACCGCTCGCGCACGCCTTCGCATGCTCGCCATGGGCGCAGAGGTAGCGGAGAACGATGGTATCTACACCCTCGTGGTGAAAGCGGCAAAAGACGGCACTGTGCGCAATGTGGGCATCTCCCAAGGCAGTTGGGGAGAGCAGGGGGCTCCGGTCATCACGATGAGCAATGTGGAAGCCATGGAAATTGTGGCTACCCTCTATGGATCGGACATGCCGCGTATCTCCGAGGTGCGAGCCATTATCCCCAGCGGGCGAGAGAATGTGGCGCTGAAAGGTACCTGGCGCTTGGCAGAGCAGGTAGATGCAGAGAAGCAGACCCGCTCCATCTACTTTACCCCGGATTCCCTGCCGGCAGATGCACTGGCCGGTAAGCTTTGCCGCTTGGATTTGTATGATCGCCAGGCGGCGGAAGGCACCATCTCCATCCCGGATACGGCTGTTGTCAAAGTAGGGGTGGATGATGTGGTGTTTGTAGAAGTGGGAGAGGGGCAATACGCCATGGTGAAGGTGCGCGCGGGTGAGAGCCGCCGTGGCATGACCCCGGTGACTGGGCTCACCCCCGGGCAGAAAATTGTGGTCAAGGGGGGCTACGAGCTCAAGTACATCTTGCCCGGTGAAGGGCAGAAGAAGAAAGCCGGCCATTTCCACGCCGATGGTAAATTCCACGAAGGGGAGGATCACTAATGATGAGTCACCTGATAGCTTTCTGCCTCAAGAACCGCATCACGGTCATCCTCATCTCGTTGGTGCTCACAGCCGTCAGCGCTGTGATGGTACTGGGCTTGCCCATTGATGTGTTCCCTGAGTTGTATGTCCCGCGTGTCACCATCCAAACGGAAGCCGGTGGCCTCTCTGCCGAGGAGGTGGAGCAATACATTTCCATCCCCCTGGAATCGGCCATGAGCGGTACCGCCGGTGTAAAAGAGGTGCGCTCCTCTTCCGGCAATGGCCTCTCTTTCGTGTGGGTGGATTTTGACTGGGGTACGGATATCTACCGCGCCCGCCAAATTGTGTCGGAGCGCCTCAGTACTGTGCGAGATTCGCTACCGGACAACGTGGAAACCGAGATGGCTCCTATCGTCTCCGTGACCGGCGAGATTATGCTCATCGCCATCACCGGCGATAAAACAGCCGACCCGCTGGAGGTGCGCCGTGTGGCAGAATTCGGCCTGCGCAATCGCCTCATGGCTATCCCCGGTGTGGGGCAAATCACCGTGCTGGGTGGCCGCTTGCCGGAGTACCAAGTTCTCTACGACCCGGAAAAAATGCGCCAAGCCGGTATCGTGTTGGATGACCTGAAAGCCACCGTGGAAGCCGCCCAAAGCAGTATCCCTGCCGGGTATCTGGAAGATGTGGCCGGGCAGGAAATGCCCGTGCAGCAATTCACCCGTGCTCAAACTCCGGAGCACCTCAAGCGCACCCTCGTGCCCGGCCACCCCAGCGGTGTGCTGCGCTTGGAAGATGTGGCAGATGTGCGTATTGACGGTGCGCCCCGCCGTGGCAATGCCGGTTTCAAGGATGGCGAGGCCGTCATCCTCTCCGTACAAAAGGTACCCGGAGCCAACACGCTGGAACTCACCGCCCAAGTGGATGCCGCCGTGCAGGAATTCTCCCGTAGCCAATTGCCGGCCAACATGAAACTGCATGCAGATGCGTACCGCCAGGCAGATTTCATCCAACTCTCCCTCGAAAACGGGCGAGAAACACTCATCGTTGCCGCCATCGTGGTGATGATCGTGATTGTACTCACCCTCCTCAATGTGCGCACCGCCATCATCACGCTGGTCAGCATGCCGCTTTCTGTGCTGTTCGGCATGGCGCTGTTCCCTGTATTCGGACTGGCGGTGAACATCATGACCTTGGGTGGCTTGGCTGTGGCCGTGGGTGATGTGGTGGACAATGCCATCGTCTTCGTCGAGGTCGCGTGGCGTAGCCTGAGCCGCAATGCCGCCTTGCCGGAAGCAAAACGCAGGAGTCGCTACCGTGTGCTCTTGTCTGCCAAAAATGAGGTGGTGGGGTCTATTACCTATTCCTCCGTCATCATCATTTTGGTGTTCGTGCCGGTGCTGTTCCTGAGTGGGCTGGAAGGCCAGTTCTACCGCCCCTTGGGCATCTCCTACATGCTGGCGCTGGCGGCATCCTTGCTAGTGTCCATCACCATCATCCCGGTGCTGTGTATGATTTTCTTCAAGCAAAACAAGCAGAAGAACAAGCATGGGGATTCGTCTACCTCCCGTCTCATCAAGCGTATGTATGCTCCAGTGCTGCGTTTCTGCATGAGCTGGCCCAAGACGGTGTTCGGCTCTCTCATGCTGGTCACCGGTGCATCGCTATGGCTGGCCTCTACCTACGGCACCAGCTTTCTGCCACCTTTTAATGAAGATTGCTACACCGTCTTCATCAACACCGTGCCCGGCACCTCGCTGGAAGAAACGGAGCGTATCTCTCGCCAGGTGATGGTGGAGCTCGGCAAGCTGGATGGCGTGAAGAGCGTGGCCCAGCGTACGGGCCGTGCAGAAAATGATGAGCACGCCGAGCCCGTCTCTGCCTCGGAAATTCTCGTCCGCGTGGATTTGAACAAGAACCAGAAGATTATGCGCCAACAAATCAGCGATATCATCCATGGTATCCCCGGTACGGGCGGCATGATTGGCTTCCCCATTGCTCACCGCATCAGCGCCACGCTCTCAGGCTCCAACTCGGAAATTGCCATCAACATCTATGGCAATGAGCTACCGCAGATTCGCGCTGCCGCCAAAAAAGCCGCAGAAATCCTCTCCGCCATGCCGGAGGTAGCAGATGCCCGCGCCAACCGCGAGGTGATGGTCGATACCGTGTGTGTGGATTACAACCGCGAGATTCTGGCCGCCTACAACCTCAGCGTGGCTGAGGCCGCCGAGCAGGTATCTGCCGCGCTCAACGGCCTCAAAATGGGAGAAGTCATCCGCAACCTCGACCACTGGAACATCGTGCTGCGCCTCGACCCCGAGCTGCGCACCAGCGTGGATGATGTGCGTAACCTCCAGCTCGTGGCTCCCGGTGGCAAAGCCGTGCGCCTCAGCGATGTGGCCCAAGTTTACCGCACAGAGGTTACCAACCTCGTCCTGCGCGATAACACCATGCGCAAAGCCATGATTTCCTGCAACCCCGCCCCCGATTCCAACCTGGGCGATTTGGCAGAAGCATGCCGCGAGAAGCTCGACCCCGTCATGCACGAAATGGGCTGCAGCGTGGAATACGCCGGTACCATCAAGAGCCGTGAGTCCGCTGCGCAGCGCCTGTACATAACCGGTGGTATCGTTTGCGTGCTCATCGTGCTGCTGCTCTCCAGCTCGCTGGGCAGTGTGCGCCGCGCCGTGGTCACGCTTATCAACATCCCGCTCTGCTTGGTGGGTGGCATCATTGCCATCTTCCTCGCCTCGCCGGATACCATCACCTCCATCATGCAAGGTGGCTATACCGCCCCCATCCTCTCCGTCAGCTCTATTGTGGGCTTTGTCACCGTGGTGGGCTTTGCTATCCGCTCCGGCCTCATCCTGCTCAACCGCTACCGCGACCTTGAGCGCAGCGGCCATACCGCAGAGAGAGCTATCTTCAAAGGCTCGTTGGAGCGCGTCATCCCCATCATGATGACCTCCCTCACCACCATCCTCGGTCTGCTCCCCCTCATCTGGGCCAAAGACCAACCCGGTGGCGAGCTGCTGGCACCGCTGGCCATTGTGCAGTTCGGCGGTCTCGTGAGCGCCACCATCCTCAACCTGCTCGTCATGCCCGCCACCAGCAAGCTCTTTGCTCCCTGGATTACCCCGGCAGACAAGCAATAAACCACCCCCACATCATCATCAAAAATCCCCCCCTGCATCGCCCGCCCGGTGCAGGGGGCTTTGCTTAGTTTTGCTGCAGATAAGCTGTTTCGTACGCAAACGAAAGTTTCCCCTTGTCCGAAAACAGGGTGCTTACTCGATTGCCGTGTAAATAGACGTGTAAGGTTTCCATTATTTAGCCTCCCGGCGATTCATGATAGAGATGCCGTAGCCCAGTGCTTCCACCACTTTAATCATTTTGTCTGCTTGGATGGTTCTTTTTCCGTTTTCCGGTTCTGATACAAAGCGGGTGCCGGTGCCGGCGACACCTGCCAGTTGCTCCTGAGAAATCCCTTGTGCTTTGCGCTCTTGTCGCACGAATGCCCCGATTTCTTCTGTGCTTCTCAATTTTTGATGCGATTTATTCATTATTTTCATTCCCGCTCGGGAATGAAAATGAGGGTAAAAGGCGGGAGGCAGGGTGCGGAGAAAGTGAAATGTGGCGAAATTGTAACAAAAGCGGGCTTGCGTTTGGGCGGGGGAGGGGGTAGGATAAGGGAAAAGACAGCGCCCCGGCGGCTTAGCCGCTAAAAAAAGGTGTGCATCTCTCTCCCCTAGCTGATAAGATAATGGCCGTGCAGATTGTCATAGTAGAAGATGATGAGGATATTTCCGACTTGGTAGCCTTCAACCTGGAGCGGCAAGGCTGGAAGACACATCAGGTATACACCGGACCCGCAGGGCTGGAAAAAATACGCGAGCTTTGCCCCGATATGGTGATTCTGGATATCATGCTGCCCGGTTTGGATGGGCTGGGTATTTTCCGCGCCATGAAAGAGGCGGATACGACCAAGCGCATCCCCGTTCTCTTCCTCACTGCCCGCGCCCAGCTGGATGACCGCTTGGCAGGGCTGCAACTGGGCGCTGATGACTACATGACCAAGCCCTTCAGCCCCAAGGAACTGGTGCTGCGCGTGCGCAACATCCTGAGCCGCAGCAATGCGAGCGCGGCCCAACTCGTCATCCGCAAGGGCGGGCTCGTGTTGGATAAAAATACCCTCAATGCTTCTCTGCATGGCGCGGCGCTGGAGCTGACAACGGCGGAATTCAAGCTGCTCTCCTACCTGATGGAGCGCGAAAACCGCGTGCAGGACCGCTACGAGCTGCAAAAAGAACTCTTTGGCTATGCCGATACCACCCAATCACGCGCGCTGGATACCCATATCAAGCGTTTGCGCCAAAAATTGGGAGCCTATGCCACCTGTATTTGCACCGAGCGTGGCGTGGGCTATTATTTTGCCTTGAATGCGGATTCGGCCTCTTCTGCGGCATCAATGTGAAGCAGGGGATGGAACGGCGGGGCGCAGACGCACGGTTAGGTGTTTTTCCCCGCGTCTGTATTCCAGCATCATATCGTCTTTGGTGGCGTATACAAGACCCTTTTCATGCACCGGGTGCCATCCGGCGGCAAAAAGAGTTTCCCAATAAGAATCCGGCGGCGGAGCATTTAATGCGAGCGTTGCAATGTTCAAATCCACATCAAAGGTGGCTTGGCGAACCCCCAGCTGCGCGCAGGGAAGGCTGAAGTTTTGCTCCACCCATGCGGCATCCACCTTGTTTTCATCATTGAAAAATAATGAGACACAGAACAGCGCTCCGCAGAGAAACACGGCGAAGAGGAAAGATAAACAGAGAAGGGAAGAGATGAAGCCCCGAGGAACCATTACATATTATGACATCTCTTTTCTCGCTGTTGTTGAATAAAAACCACCTGTTTATGAATGCACTTGCGGAACTTGCTCATGCGAGCAAAAAATAGTTGCCTTTTAGGAGAGAATGCGGTAGAATCCCCCGCACACTTATGGCAAGGCAAGCATTAGGTAAAGGACTCGGCGCTCTCATCAAACGGAACGATGCTCGGAAAGACGTTCCCGATACCACGGAGGTGGATTCGGATCGTGTGTTATTGGCTAAGACTGAGGAGATTCATCCCTCGCCGTTTCAGCCGCGTCGCCATTTCAATGAAGAGCAGATTGCCGAGTTGGCCGACTCCATTCGCGAGCGCGGATTGGTGCAGCCTTTGGTGGTGCGCCGTGTAGATGGTAAGTATGAATTGATTGCCGGTGAGCGCCGCTTGCGTGCCGTGCGTTCCTTGGGGCTCAAGGAGGTAAAAGTGGTGGTCATGGAAGCCTCCGACCAAGAGGTGGCAGAGATTGCCCTCATCGAAAACTTGCAGCGTGAAGACCTCACCCCGTTGGAAGAGGCGGAGCAGTACCGCTTGCTGCAAACAAAGTTTGGCATGAAGCAGGAAGTCATCGCCCGCCACGTGGGTAAGTCCCGCACGGTGGTGGCCAATATGGTGCGCCTGCTGGATTTGGCCGAGCCGGTGCGCGGCATGCTGGACAAGGGAGCTATCACCGTAGGCCATGCCAAGGTTCTGTTGCAGCTCAAGGATGATGCCCAGCAAGAGCAGGCTGCAGCCCGTGTCGCCCGCCAGGGCATGACGGTGCGCCAGACAGAGCAGCTGGTGCGCTCCATCCTCAATCCTACGACCAAAACGCCCCCCACGGAGCATGAGCTGCCTGAGCCCTATGCCCAGGTTTGCCGCCAGCTTTCTTCAGATTTCGGCACCCGCGTCAATATCGCCCTCAAGGGCAAGAGCAACGGTGTCATCGAAATCCCCTACACCGGGCGCGATGAGTTAGTGCGTATATTGCAGATGTTTGGGGTCAATGCCCCCCTCTGATGGTGAAGAAGTTGCTTACCACGCTGTGTTGCAGCCTGCTGGTGTTGGCGACTGGCTGCAAAGATGAAAAGCCTGCCGCACCCCGGCAAGCGCAGCAGGCATCCGTGCCCACGGCATTGCAGGATTCCCCCGAGCTTTCCGGCGAGAATGCCTATGTGCATTGTGCGGCACTTTGTGCCCTGGGGCCGCGGCCCAGCAATTCCGTGGCTTATGAGAAGCAGCTTGTCTACCTGAGCGAGCATTTGCAAAAAGCCGGCTGGCGGGTGCGCCGGGAGTCGTTCACTCTTTCCAACGGCATGCTGATGACCAATTTACATGCCGAGTATGGCGCGGAATCGGCGGAGCCGCGCCCCGTTCTTATTAGCTGCCACATTGATACCAAGCGCGGTATCCGCAATTTTGTGGGGGCGGATGATGGCGCGAGCGCAGCTGCTCTCATGCTGGAGCTGGCGCGTGTGCTGGCCGCCAAGCCGGAGCAGGCGTCCAAGGTGGAATTGCTTTTCTTTGATGGTGAAGAGGCCTTTGCCTCCCGCATGAGCGAGACGGACGGCATGTATGGCTCCCGCTACGATGTGATGCGCCGCAAGGGTAAGCTCCCTGGCTGGCAAATCAACCTCGATATGGTGGGCGGCCGCAATAAAATGATCGCCGTGCCTATTTTGGATACGGATGCCCGCCTCATGCAATTCTATACTGAGGGGATTGAGAAACTCGGCTTCTCGCATGAGCGCTGGACGATTTACCCCGGCTCCTATTTGGATGACCACCAGCCATACGTGCGGGCCGGTGTCCCCTCCATCAACCTCATTGCCTATTTCTCCGAGGGCAACTGGTGGCACACCTCGCGGGATGATATGAGCCGCATTTGCCCCCACTCGCTGGCGGATTCCGGGCGTATGGTTCTCTATCTGCTGGGACGCTTGGTGCCGGAGCCCGCTGCCGAAAATCCTTAATCGCGCTTGCGTTGGTTGGGGCCATCCCCTACTGTAACAGTCTCTACTTTCACCTGCAACACCCCCCAGCGGTGAAAACCAATGGCTTTTGCTACCGCAGGGCTGATATCGATGATTCTGCGGCGGTGGAAGGGCCCGCGGTCATTGACGCGCACAAGGCAACTTTTGCCGTTTTGCAGGTTCGTGACACGCACTTGGCAGGGCAGAGGCAAGGTACGGTGGGCAGCATACATGCCGTTAAGCCTTTCTCCCAGCGCACCGATCGTGTTGTTCCCGTTGTATAGGGAGGCCTCGCCGGTTTCACAGTATTGAAGAGCCTCGGCCACCCCCATGGGCCTGTATCTCTTCCCCCCTACGGTGTAGGGAGATTTCTTGAGCTTGGGTTCGGGACGGGTATCTTGCGCGTAGCGGGATGCTTTGTCTCCGCTTTTCCACGAACAACTCGCCCCAAGCAGCAGAAAGCCCCCTGTCGCCACCATCATCAGTACTCGATAAGCATGTTTCACAGTGTGCATTCTAGCATATAGGATGCATGATGACAACTTGTTTGTTGAGGCTCGCCTTTCAATAGATGATAAATTTGAAATAGCGCAAATCATCCATGGGAGATATATTTAGCGTAAGTCCTGCAAACGGCGGAGCAAATCCGGAGGAAGCGCTTGGCGTTCTTCTTCTGTGTTGATGGGGTAGTTCTGTTGCAGGTGGCCGGTGCTGTCGTATACCTCAATCGTGAGCTTGTTGTTGGCACCATGCAACACGAGCGTGCCTTCATCATCGTGGAATTGCAGGTAAGCTTCGCAAGCGCGACCCGTCATCCAGCCGTGGCGGTGGGCTTGTGCATCGCGCGCCAAATCGCGCAGTTGCTGGAGTTGCCTACTCACTGTTTGGGGGGCGAAATCGCCCGGCAGGGAGGCCAAATTGAGGCGAATCTTGCGCTTGAGTTCGCGCATTTGTTCAAGAAGCTCGGGGGTGATATGGAGCAATTTGACCATGCGGTCTCCGTGTTCTTTGTAGCCGGGGTCGGTGGGCTCAGTAGGGAGCTGCCTGCGTTGTTGGCGCGCCGCCAAGGTGATGGTAGCTTCTGCGCTGTTTTGGTCGCGCAGGTAGCGCACGGCGATGGTATCACCGGGCTTGTGGGCAAGGATGGCGGCAATCAAGTCTCCGCGCGTGCGGGTGGCTTTGCCATCGACGGAAATCAATATATCCCCCGCTTGCAAGCCGCCCTGTTCTGCCGGGCTACCCGGTGCAACTGCCGCCACTTCCAAGCCTTGCGCCGTTTCCGCATCTGCCGGTACCACACCGAACACCGCCCCGCCGGAAGCCGGAGCGGCTACCGCCACGGCCGGCATCAGCAATAGGCTGCCCCAAACCAACAATGTGTACCACAGGCTCTGCATCAAATCACTTCTCCTTTCACACTTACAATGGTTTTGTTCGGTACGCGGATGACCAGCGTAGTGTCGTCCTCTCCGGGTAGAACAAAGGAATCTTCATACATCACCTCATAGTGGCGTACGGGAGTGCCATCTGCCCCCCATTGCACTTGTTCACCCCCGGTGCGCTCCAACACGTTGCGGCGTGCCAAGCCCTGGGCCTCTGCACTGCCCAACATGCCTTGCACGGTAGTGCCGATGCCAAATACCCCCATGATAGCCACGCAGGCTACGGCTGCCATGCGCCACCACGAACGGCGCGAGTAGGCTGGGACTGCTGCGTTGAGACGGGCTTGTTGTATGCGGGTGCGGCAAGTTTTTTGCAAAGCCGCCGGTAGGGGTGCCGGCTGCAGGCGCCCCAGCACACATTCCACATCAAGCTCCTCGCGTGTTTCTTGCTCAGCCTCATTCATGGCGCGGAGCAAGCGCCCGCGCAGAGCGGCGGGTAGGGGTGCCGGTGTGGTGCTTGTGATGGGGGCTGTGGGGGAATCTGTCATGTCTTATTAATCTTCTATGGGGGTTGTTTCCAGAACCTCGCGCATCTTTTTGAGGGCATAGCGGTAGCGCGAGCAAACCGTGGGCATGGGTACACCCGTGGTATCTGCAATTTGCTGGAAGGTGAGCCCATCCCATATCTTTAGGACCACCACCTCCGCAAACTCCGGCGGCAACTTGCGCAGCAGTTTTTCCACCTGCCTGCGCAAGTATTCATCATCCGCTCCGCTGCTCAGCCAAGGCGTTTCTTCGCATATACCTTCGCCGTTATCTTTTTGTGCTTCTGCATAGTTGCGGCGCACTTGGGCGCGGCGCCCGGCATCCATTGCGCGGTGGCGTATGGCCGTCAGGGCGTATGAGTACCATTGCCCCTCGTTCCCGCGGAAATCTCCGCTTTCCACCGCACGCACCAGTTGCACCAAGGCATCTTGCAGCACATCCTCGGCATCTGCCTCAGAGCGGGTCTGTTGGCGGGCATAGAGCAGCAAACGCGAGCCGTGGTCATCCAGCCAGGATTCCCAGTTTATCTTGCCGCTTTCTGCGCAGATATAGCTCTTTTCGGCCGGCTGTTCCATACTCTCCGTATATTCAGGCGTATTTCCCATGGCGTTTTATCTCAAAATTGTTGGAGTTTGCAGAATGTGGCGGTACTAGTGCGCAGTCTCGCCTCTTTAGCTCAGTCTAATAGATACGCCTCTTCTTGTAAATGCCAAAATGTTCTTCTCTTTCTGCTCGCATCTTCGAACGATATCATATCGAGAGAGCAACAAGCGCTTATATGCCTATCTGTCGGCAAAAACAGCAATGAGGGAGCCTCTTGCGGCCGGCAACGGCGAAGATACCATGTTTATTTCCCGAAGCAATAAACGAAATTTTTGCAAAAATCACACAGGGTGCTCCGCAACAGGAGCACCCTGTACAAAAGGGGATGTAATGGGGTACACCCGCTCTTTCGTAATGGATTATATTCTGCGGCGGCGTACAGCCAACCCTGCCAAAGCAAGCAAACTTAGCGTTGTCGTTGTCGGCTCAGGAATCAAAGCAAAGGTGGCGCCTTTCAACCCCACGTGTGTGCCGCCGTTGGAAGCTAAAGTGTTATCCGCATTGCGCTTGGGAGAAGCTGTCAGAGTAATGGTGGCAGAGTCCTTCGCCTGTATTTCCAATGCTTCGGTCAATGCCAATGTCACATTCGTCACATTTTCTCGGCGGTCGGAATCGGCATTCCCCCCGGCTCCATTCAACGTAGCAGTAACAGAGCCTTGCGCAGCGCCTCCCAGCGTAAAGGTTATGAACCGTTCTGTATTATCGGGCTGGAACTTGCCCGCATTATCGTAGATGATAGCCTGCAGAGTAATGGCATTGAGTGTCATCGTATCGGTGGCATGCTCATTTACAATGGTAAAGGTCAGTGTCCATGTGCCATCGCCTTTCCCCACATTGATATCGGGAGTATAGGAGTCCACCACGCCGGTTAATGCCCCGGCACCTTCATTGGCCGTCGAATCCCAATATTTTACCGTTTTGTATGCCGTGTCAGAATACACATCTGTGATACTTATTTCCTTCACGTCGTGCACTTCCGTATATGTCAACGTCTTGTTGGTCGTATCCGGCCAAGCGAAATTACCGCTCACGTCCCACCCATAGGCAAGGGGGAGGCTTGGTAACAAGGCCAGAATTGCGAGTGTTCTTTTCATGTTCTTGTGTTGGTTGATATTTTGGCGTTGGTAGTCGCTGTCGCTGCCCTCTCTTGTTGAGCTTTATCAGCTTTTCACTAAAAAAGCGGGTAGTATATTGCTTTTAGAATGCGTTTGATTTATAACTTCATATTTATTAATGTGTTATTGAGGGATTATCATTGGTTTACATTACAGGTTTGTAGATCCTACATGTTTGCAAAGAAAAGAGAATAAACAATTTATAAAATATAGGCTGGACATCGCATTCTAAATGCGATATACTGGTGTACACAGTGGTTGGAACGGGATTGTTCAACGCGCGAGAAGGATTCCCGCACCTTCCACAATACAAACAATATCAATTCATAACAACTCATGAAAAAGACACTCATTACGCTCCTCCTTATGTCCGGTGTGGCGGCAGCTGCTGTTTCGGATGGGTATTTGACCAATCCGGGAGCACTGACATGGGAATCCATCGATACGCTCTCCACCACCTCTGTGACAACCGGCAACTCAGGCTTAGAATGGACTACTGCCGAAAATGCCGCTCTTACAAAAAGCTGGGAATTACAATTCACTCTCTCCGTAAAAGGCTTTGTAAATGGTACATCAGATGAAATCTTTGGTACATACAACTCAAGTGGAGCCAATGGCTGGGTACTCGGTGTAGATGATGCCGGGCGACTCTTTTTGGGAAATCAAGGGGGCAACGGTGAGGAATTAGCCGCAACAGATGCCTTGATTAAAACAGATACAGGCCTCGTTGGCATTGGCAAACAGGTTGAAGTAGAAGGTGCCACTCAAACAACCTATGGGGACGGCGTGGTCATCACGCTTCAGTTTATGAAGTACGTGAACCAAGAAACCAGCGCCGCAGCCGGCGGCAAGTTCACGCTTACTGTGGGTACGGGCGATTCTGCCAAGACCTACAGTGCCGAGACGACAAGCAATGATAATATTGTTTTATACGAAAATAGTAAAGCTCGTTTCTGGACCAATAGTGCCAACCAGAAGATGGAGAACATCAGCCTGCGTGAAGGTGGTATCATGTACATACCGGAGCCGAGCACCGCTACGCTGAGCCTTCTTGCCCTGGCCGGCTTGGCTGTGCGCCGCCGCCGTCGCTAAATTCCCCTAGGCGCATATTGTTTTTACAGCCTTGCTCACCTTGGCGGTGAGCAAGGCTTTTTGTATGCCGCGTGGAGAGAAATGAAGCTTTTTATTGATGCGGCTCAGCCGTCACAAAAATCTGTAGTAAATTGTAAATGATCGAAAATGAATCATCAAAACACCCCTCGGGTGGAAACCCGAGGGGTGTCTCAACTTACTACCTTATGAAACTCAGTCTCTCCCTTGCGTGGGGAGGAATGCTCTCTCCTTCATTCCTGCTCCTCAGAATCGACTGATAAGGGTTAAACACAGGGAAGGGGAGAAGCGTTGAAAGAAATTTCAATTTTTTTCGATTTTATTTTCATCCGGCTCATCGGGAATGCCGACGTTGTCGAAGAGGGGGCGGTAGGAGGGGAGTTTCCAGTTCAGGTAAACCGCAATCATGCGGATGATGAAAACCGCCGCGACCCCCACGATGTATGCATATTCGTAGGGGATGTTGAGCAGCTCTTGCAGGATGATGAAGGCAGCGCAGCCCACAAAGGAGGCCGTGGCGTAGATTTCGCCCGGGCGGAAAACGTAGGGGACATTGCCGGTGAGTACATCTCGCAGCACACCGCCGGCCACACCGGTACACACCCCCATGCAGATGGAGACAAGGTAGGGGCAGCCCAAATAGTGTGCTTTGGCGGTGCCGAGCAAGCTGAAGAAAGCCATGGAGAAGGCGTCTGCCACGCGGATGGTACCCACGGGCAGGCGGTGAAAGCGGGAGATGTAGAAGACGATGAGGGCTGTGATGATAGCGAAGTAGAGGAATTGCACATCATCTGCGCCAATCCAGTAGACGGTCATAGGCTCGCCGTTGGGTTTGACGAGTCCGTTGAGGAGAATATCGCGCACGGTACCGCCGCCCAGAGCTGCGATGGTGGCGCAGGTGACAATGCCAAACATGTCCATGCGCACGCGGCTGGAGGCGGTGGCACCGGCAATGGCACCCACCACTGTGGCAAAAACACAGCAAATGTAGAAAAGCCAGTGTTGGTCGAAGTTCTGCACAGCTTGCAGTGCTTCGGTGGCGGTTGTGGCAAGGGGGAACATGGAGAGAGAAAGCCGATGTCTTTTGAATGCTTACTTGAGGGCAAGGGAAAGCAACCAAAGCACCAGTAGCACCAGCAATACCGGCCAGAGTATGCTGGCCAGGCCCACCAGTATCATGATAAACACCACGGCTACTACCGCCAAGATAAGCAGGGTGCTGATGGGGACATGGCGGCGCAGCAGGTGCCACAGGCTGGGGTTGGCCGCAGCTTCTTCTTCCTCTCTCAAATCTGTCTTGGATAAGTGGCGCCAAGTAGAAGAATCGGCACGGCGCACCCAGGTATCGCCGCTAATCTCCCCCGCAGCACGCAAGCGCACTAGGTCTTCCCCACTCACGGGGCCGACCTTGCCTTGTGGTGTATCGTAAAAGTACTTGCGTGCCATAGGGGGGGATAGGGAAATGGGGGATAAGGTTTTAGGCGTGAATGGCGCGCCCATCGGCAGCCAGTACGGCTTCGTGAATCGCCTCAGAGAGGGTGGGGTGGGCGTAAATCATGGCGTTCATGTCGGCATCCGTCAGCTCGCTGTTCATGGCGAGTTCGGGCGTGGCAATCATTTCTGTAGCGGTATCGCCCACGATGTGGGCGCCCAGCAGCTCGCCATTTTCTTTGCCGAAGAGCAGTTTGACAAAGCCTTCCGTCTCGCCGGTAGCCACAGCCTTGCCAATGGCCATGAAGGGGAACTTGCCCACGCGGTATTCTACGCCGGCTTCTTGCAGTTCGCGCTCGCGCTTGCCTACGCTGGCCACCTGCGGGTGGCAATAGGTGCAGCCGGGCACATGCACGGGGTGCAGCGGGGTGTACTCGCTATCGAACATGCCTTCCACAGCCTGCTCAGCCTCGTAGCTGGCGGTGTGGGCCAGCATGATACCGCCGATGCAGTCACCCACAGCATACACGCCGCTGATGTTGGTGCGGTAGCGCTCATCCACTTTGATGAAACCACGCTCCGTCAGCTCAAGGCCGTTGGCTTCCGGCACCACAGGCACCACGCCAATGGCCACCAAGCACACATCGGCGGTGATTTCCTGCACCTTGCCGTTTTTGGCGGTGATGGTGGCAGTCACGCTATCGCCGTTGTCTCGCAGGCTATCTACCTTGGCACCGGCCATGCAGGTGATGCCCTGCTTTTTGAAAGCGCGCTCCATGGCGGTGCATACTTCGTTGTCTTCGTTGGGCAGGATGCGGGGCAGGGCCTCCACCAAGGTGACTTTGGTGCCGAAGCAGTGGTACACGTAGGAGAGCTCGGTGCCGATGGCTCCGGAGCCAATCACAATCATGCTGTCGGGGCGCTTGGGCATCACCAATGCATCCTTGCTGCCGATGATGGTCTTGCCGTTGAAGGGGAAAGCGGGTACCTCTCGGGTGCGGGCTCCGGTGGCGATGAGGATGTTTGCCCCTTCCAGCATGCTCACGCTGCCGTCTGCGGCGGTGACTTCCACCTTGCCGGAGGCTACGATGCGAGCCTCACCGACCACGCTGTCGACCTTGTTTTTCTTGAAGAGGAATGAGATACCGTTGGAAAGACGCTCACTGATTTGGCGGGATCGGGCAATGACGGCAGGCCAGTCCACACTCAATTCACCTACGCTGATGCCGTATTCTGCGGCCTTCTTGGCCATGGTGTTGTACACCTCGCCATTCTTGAGCAATGCTTTGGTGGGAATGCAGCCCCAGTTCAGGCAGGTGCCACCCATGCGGTCGCGCTCTATACATACCACTCGCTTGCCCAGCTGGGCTGCACGAATGGCTCCTACATACCCCGCAGGGCCACCTCCTATCACAATCAAATCATAGCTCATGCACGCATTTTACCCCACGCGCACGAAGCTGGCAATGCTAAAGAGCGCACTATGACAATTTGGTGTTCTCTTTATTCAAGCTTTGGTGCGCATATGCAATTTGCCATGCTCATGCAGATTCTTCATCATGGTGCATTCCATTACTTGTTTCTTTGTGTTGTGTATCGCTTTTCAAATGCGATATATGGGTTGTAATGAACATAAGACACTTATGGCGTGTGAGATGTGTTCATGTGCCGCCTTGCAATATTGCTCTGTTTTTTCGGTTGATACCAAATTTTACTGCCCGCTTGCATGAAAAATGCCCCATTTTCAACGCAAACTCGTTTTTTTGCTTGCACGTCGCATTTGAATTGTGCTAAAACACAAGAAGGTGCTGGATTTATCACTTAATGTCACAAAATAAGTTAAGGTGGTGGTGAATCCTGTACGTGCAAATTTACGACTGATATGAAACTACACTTACCTAAATTGCTACTGGCTGCACTCTTGGCTCTTCCACTCTCTGCTGTTGAATGGACAACGGAAACAACCGGTGACCAAACCGTGACTGAAAATGTGACTGTAACCGGCACAGCCCCGGTGGGCAATATCACCTTCAATGGCGGGGACGGCTCCACCATTACCGTATCCGGCGATGGTTCTATCGGCAATTCCGGTAACCTCACCGTCAGCAGTGGTACGGTGGTGATTGACGGTGTATCCCGCACGGGAAGTAACGGCAGTATTCAGGTAAGTGCCGGTGCTGCACTTGAGCTGGTGAATGGCACGCAGATTCTGACTACGAACTACAATAACGCTAGTGTTGTTGATATATACGGTACTTTGAAAGTTGAAAAATTACAGTATCAAGAGGGTAATTTAGGGGCTTTGAGAGACAATACCGGTTCTATTAAAATGTATGACGGAAGTCGCCTGGAGATTACCGGAGGTGGGGAGGCCACGGTGGGTGTATCCTTTCAAGGCTGGGGTGCAACGTACACGATTGCTCTGGCTTCCGGGGCGGAAGATGCGCTGCGTACGATGAGTTGGAATACATCCCAAACCCGTGCTTTTACTGCCAACAGCGGGGGCGGGTGTAAACTGATTGCGGAAGTTGGTGAGTATGCTCAATTGACACTGAATAAGAGCATTGGAACAGGGCTTGCCCTTGATAAAACCGGTAAAGGTGAGTTGGTGCTCAATGGTACTGTAAATCTGGATAGCGGGCGAGGTATAAGTGTTGTAGATGGTACTTTGAAATTGGGGGATAACGCCAATATCACTTCCGCCGGTAGTTGGTTTACTGTGGATGCCCCCGGCACATTGGATATGAACGGTAAAGCCGGTGTTCAAGGGCAGGCGCTGACAGCCAACGGCACGGTGCTGAATGCGCAGAATAATAACATGACCATCACTTTGGGCGAAACGGGTAGCCTGAGCATTTCTGCAAATGCTACCGGTGGACATGGCGGTTCAATCATCATGGCTGCGGGCTCTACGGTTGACTTGGGCGGCTTTGAGTTTTACAACTCGATTGATTTTTCTGCCGGTGGTGAATTAATCAACGCTGCTAACTTCCGCGGCTCCGTTGTATTGGGGGTTGATGATGAAGGCAACACCGCCATTGATTCCGATGATTTGAAAGTTTATAAGAATGGGCTGGCTTCTGCCGGTTCGCTTTTGGTAAGCTTGAGTGAGCATTTTGACTCAACCGCACCGGATTACAACATGCTCAAAGGCCGCTTGTATGCTGCTAATTCGGTTTCGATTAAAGGAACCGGCGGTGCGGAAAATATCTCCATCACCGGGTACACCTCGACTTACGGTGCAGTCAGTGCACAAGGTGCGGATATTGCAATCAGTAATGTAGGGGATGTGAGCCTTTCCGACAACCAGGCAAACATTGATACCGGTGAGGTTTATTTTACAGCCGGTGCGTTGAGTGCTGCCGGGAGCGTGACGATTGATGCTGCGGGCGATGTTGTCATTTCCGGTAACTCTGCGGAGGGTAATACGCAGGCCGCCGGTGCTATTTACGCCGGGGAGAAGGTGAACATCAGCGGTGCGAGTATCCTCATTGAAGACAATACCTACAATGACGGCAACGGCGGCGCGGTGAGAGGTGATGCTGATGCTGTGAAGCTGACTGGCACGGAGGGTGATATCACCCTTCGTTCCAACACGGCGGGGGAAGCAGGCGGCGCAGTCTACGCTTCCACCGGTGTGGAGATTAGCTCGGCGGCAGATGTTATCATCGAACAAAACACTGCAACCGCCGGAGATGGCGGTGCCATATACAGCGGTGGTGATGTAACCATTACACCGGGTGATGGTGCTCAAGTGACCATCAGCGGCAACACGGCCGGTGGTTCCGGTGGTGCTATTTATAGTAGCGGCACGGTGAAGATGAGCGGTGGCTCATACGAAATCTCGAATAACACGGCCGATGGCTACGGCGGGGCTATTTATGCTGAAACCGGCGTAGACATCTCGGCAGATGCCGGCGATATCACCTTCTCCGGTAATACGCACGATGGCGGCACTGCTAACGATGTGGAGCTTTGGGATGGCGAGGCCAATCTCTCTGCCTCCAATGGCCATACGCTGGAAATGCAGGGCGGTGTGACCGGTGCTGCGGACATGAACATCAGCACAGATGATGCTTCTGCCGTGAAACTGGGCGGCACCAGCAGCACTGCCAACCTGACCATTCAAGATGGCCGTTTATTCGGTATTACGAGTGATTCCGGGGAGCAGGCTGTCATCAATATCGCTGCCAGCGTGACTCTCTCCAACGCCTACATGCAAGATGTCGCTCTGGTGGATGAGTCCATAGAGGCCGCACTGACCAGTGAGAATAGCACCTATATCTTCAACAACGCACCCGCAAGTGCCGTGGGTACATATTCCGGCGAGGCGCTGACATATATCACCACGGCTCCCTTGCTCAATGGGTTCACCACCATCGATGGGCTTTTGTCCGTGGGCGTGACCTACGACTTCCTGAAAGCCTTCATGTCGGCAGACGGCACCCCGGTCAACGTGATTTTGACTCTCACCTCAGACGACACCGGATTGGGTGATGAGTTCACCTTCACGCTGGATGAGAACACCATTGCTCTGCTGGAGGCATCGCAGCTTGAGAGCTACGGCTTCTATGATGCAGATAATAATCTTATCGGCGAAAACGAGGCGGCCTTGGCATCTGCCAATGGGGTGACATTCGCCATGAAGGGCATCACCAAGCTCGTCCCCGAGCCGACCTCCACAACGCTTAGCCTACTGGCGCTGGCTGCTCTGGCAGCACGCCGCCGCCGTCGCGCCTGATTTTACCTACCACAACCAACTCATTCCACAAACCATGAAAAAATCAACCTTATACCTTCTCCCCCTGCTGGCGGCGCTGCCCTTGCAGGCTCTCACGGTGGAGACACGCCCCACGCACGGCGTGTTCTACGCCGGTGTGGAAAAGCAGGCTTGCCTGCAAGTCAAACTCATTGCCGATGCCGCAGATGTCGGCAAGACTATTTCCGCCATCAGCTTCACCAGCGGTAAAACGACCAAACCGGCGGATGTGACCAAGGCTCGCTTGTATTCAACAAAGGACAATGTCTTTAGCATCAATGCGCAAAATGTGGATTATTATGCCACCCAGCAGCAAGAGGGCTCCATCAGCTCCGGTAAGGTCACATTCTCTCCCGATCTGGAAATTACAGCCGCCGGTACTTCCTACCTGTGGTTGGCCTATGATATTGCCGCCACCGCCAAGGGCAACAACAAGATAGATGCCGTGTGCACCGAGGTGAAGTTGGGCACAGAAAGCATCAAGCCTACGGCAAAATTGGGCACGCACGTGAAGAAGCGTGTCTACGGCACGGTGTATCCCTTCAAGAACCGTATTGTGCCCTATTACCGCACGGACTGGATTCACGGCTGGTCCGCCACCCCCTTGAATGCCACGCATTTCAAGAGCTTCACGGATATTATTCATTTCGGTTTTTCTTTCACCAGCGAGGGCGATGTAGCTTATCAATGGTATAATTCCGGTCCCATGGCAACCTCAGGCGCTGCGGATAGTGCTGAGCATGCTGCGCTGGCTCATGAAAAACTTAAAAAACTGCGTGGTACGGCCAAATCCCGCATTATTGCCGGCTTTGGGCATTTCCATGACCAGAGTACTGGCACGGGGCCATTTATGCAGTTTTATCAAAACAATACGGATCGCAATGCCCGCAAAGCGATAGCTCAAAAAACGGCTAAATATTTGCTGGAGAACGGGTACGATGGTATTGACCTGGACTGGGAGTATCCTAATAATGACGACCAATGGAATTGGATGGTATTAATGCTGGCCGATTTGCGAGATGAGTTGGCCGGTTCCGGTTTGTCCGTCAGCATTGCTGCTACGCTGTGGTACAAGCAACCTATCATTGCCGTAACGGATCAGGTGGATTTCATCAATACGATGAGCTATGACCAAACGAGCGGCAATCAGCATTCTCCCATGTCCATCTTGCAATCGGATGCTGCACGGTGCTCAGACACTTTGAAAATGCCGAAAAGTAAAGTGGTGCTCGGATTGCCCTTTTATACCAACCGCTACGGAGTTTTGTGGGCACAAGCCGGTTGGGTGAATGTGGTCAATGCTTACCCGAATCTTGGGCCTTCTGTTAATCAGGCCATCATGACCGTAGGATCTGATACCGGCTGGCATTCCTTCAATGGTGTGAACATGATTAAAGACAAGTGCAAATGGGTGAAAGAGAATGGCTACGGGGGCGTGATGATATGGGCGTATGATACGGATGTGTCGCTCACGCACAAGATGTCGCTGGGCAAGGCCATGTACTCCGTCCTCAAGCAGACAAGACGCTGAGCCAACACCATCAACAGTATTCAACCTATCAAAAGCCGGGCGGGGGTAACCTCGCCCCGCTTTTTGCAATGAAGAGAGGGGGCAACAGGAGAAGCAGCGCGTGGCATGGTGGCGAGAAAGAGCGCCGGCCGCGTGGGTTTGCGCTTATTGCCTCGCTGGCGCTGCTGGCACTGCTGGCGCTGCTGGCCTGCGGCATACTGGCGCAAATATGCTCGCTGGAGCGTGTATCCGGCCACAATGCGCTGGTGGCGCAGGCGCGGCAGCAGGCGCTTGTGGGCTTGGATGCCGCCATAGCCGAACTGCAGGAGGCCACCGGGCCGGATCGGCGGATTACAGCGAGCTCGGCCATATTGGAGGGCGGTGCGGAGCATGTGCCCCCACATCTGCTGGGGGTGTGGGATAGCTGGGGGCGCCCCCTTTATGGCAAAACCGAGGGCGGCGGGGTACGCCGCATCAGCGATACATATAGCCCGGGCCGCAAGGCTATGTTTCGCCGCTGGTTGATTTCTGCGCGGGATACGCAGCTTACGCGCCGCATGGAAGCCGCCGCGCAGCTGAGCAATCGCCGCCCGGGTGAGCGGATTTGCCTGCTGGGAGCCGGTACACTGGGGAAAGATGCCCCGAGCAGCCACCATGTGTACGCGGATTTGCTCTACATGCCATTGGAGCACAGGCGGCAAGGCGGCTTTGCCTGGTGGGTGACCGGGGAAAACCAAAAGGCGAATCTTGCTGTGCAACATGAACCTGCTGCCACGCACCCGGCAGAAGCCTTGCGCCGCACGTGGAACACCCCCGGGGCTTTGCCGGCGGCATATCCTGTTTTGCGGGCGGGATTGGAGCGTACGCGAAAGGCAGATACATTGCTGACACGGGCAAGCTTGGCTTTGTTGGCCAAGGGAGCGCAACCGGCAGGACAGCCATATTTTGCGGACTACACCACATGCTCTTACAGTTTGTTGACCAATGCGGCGCATGGCGGTCTGAAACAGGATTTGTGCCTGCTGCTCAATAAGGAAAGCCTGGATAACACGCCCTTTGCGCCCACGGAGGAGAGTGATACCCCGCTGGTGCCCGAATCCTGGCTGCCGGAGCGCCGCGTGCGTATGCCCATAGGCTCTTGGCAAACCCTGCACGCATACTACAACTGCTGGCCCAACGGCAGCCGAAAAGATGAGCACATCACCCCCCGCCTTATCGGCACTCTCCCGCACCATTATACACGCCTGGGCGGTAGCGTGTTTGACAGCAACCTGCGCTATGACGGCGCGGCAAATGATGCGCCAAGCAGTTATTTGGATCTGCGCTCGCGCCAAAAAGGCAACGAAGGGGCGGGCTATGCCCGCAACCCGGTGATGCTGGCCTACCTTTGCAACCTGGCCATGGGCACATATCAAATGAGCGATGCGGATTACCGCCTCTCCATTTATTATTCCCCGCTCTTTTTGTGGTGGAACCCCTACAATGTGCCTATGCGCATTGGCGGGCGGCGCATGTGGGCGGTGGCTGCCCCATTCAAAACGATGGCTTTGAGTAGCTATGCCGGTTTGGGGGCCTATATCGGGGCGCGGTGGGCCGGCTACGGAATACTGCGCCGCAATGAGTGTATCATGCCGGGTATGCGCCGCATCCCGGAGAAAGAAGAATCGGGGATGAGTTGTTTGGATGGCGGGGAGTTTTTTCAAAATTCACTTTACCGCCCCACGGAAGACATCGTCTTTCAACCCGGCGAGATTTTGGTCTTTACCCCGGGTAAAAAGACCATTGCGGATGTAGAGTCGAAGTATGCAGCCAATGCCGGCACTGTGCAGACGAATGAACCGGGGAGCAACCCTTGGTTGCCGGGGTACCGTGTGCATACGGTGGCGGAGTGGTACTCCCCCATGTATCAACGTAGCTCGGCGCCGGACCCGAACTCGCGTGGCAATGTCTTTGGTTTGAGCCTAAGCGTCCGCCAGCACAGGCTGACGGATGGCTTGCAGATGGCCGGGGGGCGGCCGGAGTGTATCACCGTGGCGCATGGTTTCGGCGGCATGGCGCCGCCCACGGTGGCTCCGCACCCGCTGGATGCGGAGGTGCCGGACATCTGCTCGGAAACAGGTAAGCATATTCAATCTCCCCAGCGTTTTCTCATGGCGTGGTTCAACCCGGATATCGCAGAGGGCAGCTGCATCATTACCAATCCTCTGTCGTGGCAGAGCGGGGGGGCTCCCGGCGCGCATGAGGTTCCCTACTTCGCGGCTTCTATCGGCATTGTACCAAAATCCGCCAATGCCGCGTTGGATACCAAGGTGTACCCCGGACGCGATTTTCGCACCAAGATGTGGCAGCACTCCAGCCCGGCCTTTTGGGGGGCTACGCTGCATCATGCAGACCACCAGCAGCGGCAGTATCACCCGTATCAGTTTGCGGCGCTTTCCATCGAGGGGGGGATGCTTTCCTTCCCCATCTCCACGGTGGGGCGCAACGGGATGCTGGGGGTGACAACGGAAGGTGAGCAGGTGTCCTTTGCCGCTGTGGCGGAGCTGCCGGTTCACCCGCCTTTTTCGCTGGCCGGACTGGCGGGGATGCGCCTGCACCCGGGCTGGTTTCGCACCCCGAGCGGGGCAGATGCCACGCGCTTGGCACTGCAGCGCATGCAATACCAATCCGGCGTGCCGGGGGTGGGTATAGGTAATTCTTTTGCCGACCCCTGCCTGCCGCCGGATGCGGTGTATTGCCCCCATGGCGCAGAAAAGCGAGCAGGGGATGCGTCACCGGAATTGTGGGAGGAGTTTTACGACCACGCCTTGCTCATCAATGATGCGCTGTGGGATAGGTGGTTTTGTTCTTCGGTATCGGATATGCCGGGCAATGGGCCTGCCACCATCTTGCGGGCGCGCGATACGCTGGAGCGCTTTTTGCGCGGGCAGGGTAAATTGCCGGTTTCTCGCTACGTGAAAGCGGCGGGCGGCTATGATTCGCAGCAGTTGCTGCGCCGTCTCCTGCGCAACGATGGCTGGAAAATCATCGCTGCCCACCTGATGATTGATGGCGGCTTCAATGTGAACAGTACCTCGGTGGAGGCGTGGAATGCGGTGTTGCAGGGCTTGGCTAATCGCCCCCTCGTCACGGCGGAAAACGGCAGGCTGCGCTTCGTGGAGGCTCGTAAGAAATCCGGGCAGGTGGCTTTCTCCCGCTTCATGCTCTCCACAACGGATCAAAGCACGGATTCTGTGCCGCACTATAGCCCGATGCGCGGCAGCGAGAGTTTCCGCGCGGATTCCACGCCCGGAGCCGCAGCCTGGAGCGAGGTGCGCTTGCTGGATGCGGCCTCCATCCGCAAGCTGGCAGAGGAAATGGTTCGCCAAGTGCGCGCCCGCGGGCCGTTCCTGAGTATGTCAGATTTCATCAACCGCCGCTTAGACCCCAAGGGAGGTGAGCATGCGCTCAAAGGGGCGTTGCAGGCGGCTATCGACAACACGGATATCAACTGCGCTTTCTCAGAAATTAACATCACCCCGCAGGAGGGCTCCTTTTACCGTTTTCCCGAGGCGGAGAAAGGCCCGCTGCACACAGCTGCTCCCGGCTACCTCATTCAAAGTGATGTGTTGGCCTCTCTGGGTAATATCCTCACCGTACGGGATGATACCTTTACCGTGCGAGCCTATGGCTGCGTGCGCAACGCGGAGAATGCCGTGCTGGCTCAATGCTGGTGCGAGGCGACCGTGCAGCGTACCTTGGACTATGTGGACCCGGTTGATGCTCCCACGGCTGCTGAATTCTCAGCGGATTTGCACCATGCCGACAAGCTTTCACCCCTCAACCGCCGCTTTGGTCGCCGCTTCCGCATTACCTCCTTCAAATGGTTGGATTATTGGGATTTGTAGTAGGGAAAATGCAGTGAACGGCGGGAATTCAAGAGTCCCGACAGGGACGGCATAATGGGTGGCTATGTCATATAACGATACTGCGCATTATGTCACCCGCGTGCTGACGCCCGCCCGCTGATGCGGGGGGGCGTTTTTGGGGTTGAAGAACTCGCGTTGCTCGTCATGAAGACCGCTCTTGCGAGCGGAATGAAGAACTCGCTTGCGCTCTTAGTGAAGAATGGGCTGCGCCCATGGTGAAGAACGCCCTAGCGGGCGTAACGGGGAGGGGAAGAAGGAGGTTGTTCGCCTCAGGGAACAGTGCACCTGCGGTGCACGGGAACAGATGGCTTACGCCATCGGGAACTTTGCTTCGCAGGTAACTTCGCTCGCTTTGCAAGCGGGTAGAAATTCCCCCGCGGCTCATGCCGCGGCAAGATGAGAGCCCCGCCGGATGGCGGGGCGGCACAGCAATAGCGAGTGCGTGGACGCATCGGGACACCGATGCGGGAACCACTCGAACCCATAAAAAAGAACGGGAACCCGTGGAACGGGTGACACATGAATAAGCGGTCGAATGAAATATGGCAGTATTTATGCATAAGCGGCATTTCCATCTTGTCATTGGCAATGTTCATTGTTAGTATGTTTGTGAGTTCTTGAAAAGAATATGGGTAGGTCATATACAAATGTCATTTTGCACATTATTTTTCATGTCAAAAGTACCGGATGCACGATAAATGAAGAAGATTTAGAGCAGGTGTATCGCTATATTGCCGGCATAGTAAAATCTGTGTCGGGGTTTGTGTACACAGTTGGTGGACGCCCCGATCATATTCATCTTTTGGGTGCTCCATCCGTTGAAATGTGTTTATCCGATTTTGTGCGAACAATCAAAGCAAGTTCGAGCAAATGGATAAAAAGTTTGCATGCTCACTACCAGAATTTTTGCTGGCAAGAGGGATATGCTGCATTTGCTGTGAGTGAATCGCAGAAGCATAGTGTTATGAACTACATCAATCAACAGAAAGAACATCACAAGAATCGTTCTACGCGGGATGAGTTCATACAATTTCTCAAGAAAAACGGCTTTGCGACAACATACGTGCCTTGATGATAAAAAATCGATGGTGATATGAATGTATAACGCCTGAACGTTTTGTGTCACCCGTTCCACGGGTTTCGGTTTGTGGGTGAATGAGGTCGAGTGGTTCCCGCATCGGTGTCCCGATGCGTCCACGCACTCGCTATTGCTGTGGCACCCCGCATGCGCGGGGTTGGGAAATTCCCCGCGGCTCATGCCGCGGCAAGATGAGAGCCCCGCGTATTGCGGGGCGGCATAGCAATAGCCAGGGGCTTGCCCCCTGGATACATAACACACGATGTATGTGAACCCCGTTAGCCGCGCCAGCGGGCGTGCGCAGCACGCGGGTGACATAAAGCGGGGCATGGGTACGGCGCGGGGTGGAGAAGAACTCGCGTTGCTCGTCATGAAGACCGCTCTTGCGAGCGGAATGAAGAACTCGCTAGTGCTCGTAGTGAAGAATGGGCTGTGCCCATGGTGAAGAACGCCCTGCGGGCGTAACGGGTGCTGGGGGGAGGAGTCTTGCGACTTTGGGAACAGTGCACGAGGCGCGCGGTTTCACAGATTGCGGTTCATGCGCTCCAGCATGAGGCGGAAACCCACCGTGGGGCGCTTGTTGTCGATGGGGCGCGGAGTGCGGCCGGCAGAGTGCAGCTGGCTGGGGCGGAACGAGGTGTAGTCCCCTCCGCGCGTTACGCCGTACTCGCGGAAAGCAAAGCCCTCCGGCCCCCCGTATTCGCCACTCACCCATTCCTGCACATTCCCCTCCATATCATGCAGACCGAGCAAATTGCCGGAGAAGGAGCCAACGGGCGCGGTGAAAGGGAAATCATCCCGGTAATGGGGGATGATGTGGTTGGGTTGGGTATAGGGGCCGGCCGAAGTATCGGCAAAGTTGCCCGTATCGCGGTAGGGGGGCCAGCGCATACCCCAGGGGAAGTCCTGTTTGACCTCGCCGGAGCGTTGGCGCTGTTTTTCGTAGGGAGAGATACCGTTTTCGCTCTTGAGGCCTATCATGGCGCTCCACTCAGCATCGGTGGGCAGGCGGTACACATCAGAGTTTTCGATGAGCCCTTCGGAGCGCTCTTTTTCGGTGAGCCAGCGGGCAAAGTTTTCTGCATCCGTGCGGGAGACAAAGACCACGGGGTGGTGTTCGTTTTGTTCAAATTCCGGTTTATCCGGCAGGGGAGTGCCGGTCGCATCGCAGTATACCTTGTAATCCGCCACGCGCACTTCTGTGGCACAGGCCATCAGGCGGGGAGTGAGCGGTACCAGCTTGAGCCCCAGCCCATTGATCCATTCTGTGCCAAACGATACAGAATTGTTGGCTTGCAGCACAAGGTTGAGGGAGAGATTGCGCGGGGAAAGCCCGCTACTGCGTACGGAGGAGTAGCCGGGCATACGTACCTCTAAATAGTACGGTGCAAGCGGTACCCGCATGTCCTGCATGGGGGTCATCCCCAACAGGCGACCATTGAAATAGACTGAGGCTCCTGCCGGGTTGGAAAACACGGTGATGGGCGTTTTCTTGATGGGGGTCACGCAAAGGCGGTAGGAGCACATGTCGGGGCCGGTTTCCGTTCCCGGTTCCGGTATGGCAATGAGGGAGTGATCCCGCCCCAAAGTGCCGGCAGATTTGCATTGGCGCGCCAGCCACAGGGTATAGGCTCCAATACCGGTTTGGGTGGTGAGCACCTCTCCCGTTTCCGGTTTCGTTTCGTAGCGGAGGTCTACGCCTTGGGGGGCATTTTGCAAGAATCGCTCGAAGTGTTCGCCACTCACTAGAGCTGTGGCTTTGTGCCCCTCCTTGTCCGGTTGGTATTCATTGCCCAAGGCATCGTTCCATACTCCATCGAGTTGTGGCGGGCGGTAGGGGAGTAGTGTGCCGCCGAGCGAGAGGAGCCCCCGCTTGGGAATGACCCCGCTTTCATGCGCATCGGCATAGCCGTCCTTGCGCAGAATAAAGGAAACTTGCCGCCCTGCAGGCATATTGACCGGGCCGTAGGGGGTCTCATCCAAATACTGCCCATCCTCTGTGTAAACCGATGCACCGGATGGCACCGTGGCGATGAAAAGTTGTCCCTCCTCAGCCGGGGGCAGCGCTTCTTCCTCTACAGCTGCAATGCTCGCTGCTTTCTCCGGCTCGGAATCCGTGTTGGGGGGGGGAGCGGGGGGGACTATGGGTGTGGTGGGGGTGTCTCCACACAGCGCTGCGAGAGCCAAGTGCATGCGCTCCCGCATGTCTTGCGGTACAAAGTGAGCCGCTGCCGCCACCATGAAAGCGACCAGCAACACCCCAATGAGCCAATAGAATTTGCGGTTGCTCTTGTTTGGCTTGGCCGTTTTGCGGCGCTTGCGGCGACTTCCGGGGGCAAAATGCCGCAGGTCGTCGAGCCTATCTGCCAACACCAGGGCAGAGGTAATGCTCTCTTTGCCCACATGGGGGTCTGCAGCAGCGCAGAGAATGTTGTTGAACTCTTGCCACACGCGGTGGTTGGTCCCTTCGGGAATTTCGGTGGGCAACTCCGGGAAATCCAGACGGTCTTTTCCGGTGATCATCTCGTACAGCACCTTGGCCAGTGCATACACATCTGCCCGTGGGGTACCGGGGCCATCCGGCGGTATGTAACCTTCTGTGCCCACATAGCTGCGCTTGTTGCCACGTGCTACAAAACCCACATCTGCCAGCTTGGCGCGGCTGTTCACAAACACCACGTTGGCCGGTTTTATGTCTCGGTGCGTCAAATCCTCTGCATGCAGCCCTGCCAGTGCATGTGCCAGTTGGCTGCCTACCTCCAGCACATAATCCAAGGGCATGGGGTGCATGCCATAGAGCTGCATGTCGCTTTGCAGTGTGCGCGGTACATAATCTCCCGGCTCTATGTGAATGCCGGTGTACGCATCGTCTGCCAGCTCCATGACATAGTAGTAGTAGGGGGATTCCCCCGACTTCTGCCCCACGTGCAAGATGTGTACCAGCCCCGGTATCCCGCGCGCTATCGGCTCATAGCTCAAAATACCCTCCAGCTCCCGCGTAAAGGTTCGCTCATCCTCAAAATCCTCTCGCCACACCACCTTCACGGCGCGGTATGCCCCTGTGGCCGACCTCGCAAGCCACACCTCCCCGTAGGAGCCCGTGCCTATTGCCCTTAATATCTCGTGGTCCGGTACTTCGGGTTGGGTACCCTCCGGGCGCCGCGCTCGCCGCGATACGGGCATCATCCTCTGGCTCTTCGCCTTGCTCAACTCTGGGGTGCCGGGTGTCATCGCCTCCCATTATAGCCGCGCTCCCCTCCCAACGCAAGCCGCAATCTACCTCTTTTTTGAAGATTTTTGCTCTTTCTGCAAAATTTTGCTTGCATATATCTCCCCTCTGTGGTTTAATTCGCCCGCAACCATTTCAATGCGCACGTGGCGGAATTGGTAGACGCGCTAGTTTCAGGTTCTAGTGATGAGAGTCGTGAAGGTTCGAGTCCTTTCGTGCGTATAACTGAAAATGAGGGAGTTACGATAAAAAGTAACTCCCTCTTCTCTTTGGAAGCATTCTCAAAAATGCCCTGAAAACAGCCGAAAACGCATACCAGCAACTCGGATTTCACTCGGACCGTCTCAAAGGGCTGTTTGTCCGTATTTTGGGCTTGAGCCGAAGACCCCAAGGGCAAACTCTCTCTCATCTTCAATAGAAGACCAGCCATCAGGACTGTCAGGATAATCATTTACAACTCGTTCCACCGTCATGGTTGCAAGAGATAAGGCATCACGAACTTCAAATTCCTTACCGCAGATGTAGAACTTGGCATCAAGAGAGGGTAAGGGCAGTCCATCAAACGAATGCTCGCCTACCTCATCCAATGCAGCCTGTTCATGCTCATCATCTGTAAAAGTGCTAAGGGTCTTCACCACATCACCATACCAACACCAGAATTCCGATAAGACCTTGTAAGCCACATGCTTGGTCATCCAGTTGGCAAAGTCTGTGCCATTGTTCCAATTCCATTTCTTTATAATCTACTCTTTCATCATAAAGTATTTAGGTGGGATTGGAGAAGAAAATACCCACCCAAGGCATAATACCAAGGGTGGGTGATAGTAAGATTGCTGTTCGCTCGTGTTACATCTTTGCTCCTGCGGCTATCAACAATTTAACGATTTCTGTGTGACCATTCTCAGAAGCCTTAAGCAACGGAGTGATACCCTCCTTGGCAGCCTTATTGACATCCGCCCCTGCCGCTATCAACAGTCTAACGATTTCCGTGTGACCTTTGTCAGAAGCCAAATGCAACGGAGTTATACCAATCTTGTCAGCCTTATTGACATCTGCTCCTTTTGCTACCAACAGTTTAACGGTTTCTGTGTGACCATTATGAGAAGCACAATGCAACAGAGTCTCACCATCCTTGCCAGCCGCCTTATTGACATCTGCTCCTTTTGCTATCAACAGTCTAACGGTTTCCGTGTGACCTTTGTCAGAAGCCAAACGCAACGGAGTTAAACCATACTTGGCAGCCTTATTGACATCTGCGCCTTTAGCTATCAACAGTTTAACGGTTTCTGTGTGACCATTTCCAGCTGCCAAATGCATAGGAGCTCTACCATCCTCGTCGACCCTGTTGACATCTACGCCTTTCTCTATCAATAGCTCAACGATTTCTGTCTGACCCAAATGCAAAGCCGAATCCCACAGTGTTGTACCATAGTTGTCAGCCTTATTAACATCCGCGCCTTTAGCTATCAACAGTTTAACGGTTTCTGTGTGACCATTTCTAGCTGCCAAATGCATAGGAGCTCTACCATCCTTGCCCGCCTTATTGACTTCCGTTCCTTTTTCTATCAACAGTTTAACGATTTCAGTATGACCATAGCAAGAAGCCCAATACAACGGAATTCTACCATCCTTATCAGCGTTATTGACATCCGCTCCTTTAGCTATCAACAGTTTAACGGTTTCTGTATGACCATTGCCGGCTGCCAAATGCAAAGGAGTTCTACCATACTTGTCAGCCCTATTGACATCCACACCTTTTGCTATCAATAGTTCAGCGGTTTCAGTGTGACCATTTATAGCAGACTCATGCAAAGGGATTCTACCATGCCTGTCAGCCTTATTAACATTTGCTCCTTTTGCTATCAATAGTTTAACGATTTCTGTGTTACCATTGTAAGAAGCCACATCCAAAGGAGTTCTACCATTCTTGGAAGCCCCATTGACATCTATACCTCCTTCTATCAACAGTTTAACAATTTCTGCGTGCCCTTCGTAGGAAGCCACATACAACGGAGTGAAACCACTATTGTCAGTCTTATTAACATCCACACCTTTTGCTATCAACAATTTAACGGTTTCTGTATGACCTATTCCCGCAGCCACACGCAACAGCGTTTCACCATTTTCGTTAACCTTATTTACATCCGCCCCTGCTGTTTTCAGAAGTTCTACAATTTCTGTGTAACCCAAATGTAAAGCCCAATTTAACGGAGTGATACCATACTTGTCAGTCTTATTAACATCTGCACCTTTTGCTATCAACAGTTTAACAGCTTCTTCATAACCCATTCTAGCTGCCACACACAACAAGGTTTCAGCATTTTCATGAGCCTTATTGACATCCGCTCCTGCCGCTTTCAACTGTTCAACGATTTCTGTGTGCCCCAAATGCAAAGCCCAATTTAACGGAGTAATGCCATCTTTATCCACCGTATTAAAATCCACACCTGCTGTTATGAGAAGTGAGACTGTTTTTGCATCGTTTTTCGCACACGCTACATGCAGAGCAAGCCCATAGTTGTCTGACATGATACCCTGTTCCTCCAATTCCCTCTTTGCCATTTGAGGGGGAAGCTCATTGCAAACGCCCTCTGATAAGAGCACTACAGTCAACAAACTTAACCCAATTAATGACCGCTTGGCAAACTTTGATGCATTGTGTGATTTAGCAGAAGGTTGAGGTTGTCCCGTTTCCTGTGTAGGATTTCTCTCTGGGGGAGAATTAAGTGATGGCTGTGACATGGCTTGGAGAGTGTTAGTGTTACTTATCTCATGAAACTACTTTGCCCCAAAAGACTGTTCTCTTGGGGTGTATAAAGAATGTAACATGCTCCCCCCTAGGTCAAGGATAAAAGAGCCTAAAATTCAATTTTCTGTGAGATTTGTCACAAAATTAAACGGACACCCCCTCCTTTGCAAAACAAAAATGGGCAACTCGGAGCAATTTTACCCTCCAAGTTACCCCAAACACGACCTTGATAAGTGGTCAATTCAACATCCCTCTGACCACTCCACAGAAGAACCCATCGGCAAATTCTCTCACACCCTTGGTGCAGTCCTTATTCTTCCAGCCATCGGGGTTATCGGGTAAATCCTTGGCAATGACACCCAGTTCCCAAGTAGCCAGATAAAGCTTGCCTCTCATCATCGGAGATAGTTCCAAATTCCTGACCAAACCGTTTCAACTCCTGATTCGTGATGGTATTGACATCTTTAGCTAGTTCTCAAAATGTCCGGGGTATAGGAGCAAGAGGAATAAAAAGTGGACACTTGATGAAGAGGGAGGGTCCTCACTCATTGGTTGGAGAGGGCGGCTCATCGGGGAGCCATGGGAAGGTGCCGTTGCGAATTTGCTCGATGGCTTGGGGGTAGGGGATACCATTGAGGTAGAGCATGGAGGGCACGGCTGCAGCGGAGGGTCGCAGAGCGATATCTACGGTAAAGCGGATGCGGTTGGCAGGAAAATCAGCGCCGTTTTTGTGGAGCTCATCCGTCCAGATGCGCATTAAATCGCCGGTTTTTTCCTCGACAAAGTAGCGCATGGTGTTGCGGTAGCCACGGGAGAAGGAGAGGTTGAAGCGCGTAGTGCGTTGATTGTCAGTGCGCGTATTATTGATATCTGTCCACATAAGGCAGCGAAGTTCGCCTGGGGCAGGGGTATCAGCGGCAGAATCGGGGGCTTCGATGCGCACGATGTGGTGGAAACCATCTTCCGCTTTTTTCCAGAAGGCAGCCACGCGGATGGAGGAGTATTTGCTGGTGATTTCCAAGGCATTCGGGGCTTGTGCTTGGCGAGGCTGTAGAGGATTTTCGACCTTGTATTCTACATATTTTCCGTTTTCCCATACGGAATCAGTGTTGACTTGCTCGCAGAGAGACTTACCCCAGAAGATGGATTTGCCGGCCGACTCTAAGGGGAGGGTGAGGTTGAAATTTAAGCGGATGAAATCGCCGCGCAGGATATCGCGCGGGTCGTTTTCATTGCAGCGCAGGCAGATAGTGGGTGCGGTTTGTAATTCGATACGGCGCTGGTGATAATTAATCGCCAGCCAGAGCAACTGGGCTGCCACCACCACAAACAACAGGATGATGTTCACGTTTCTTTTCATGTTGCGTTCTCCTTTCTTATCAGCATGATTTTTTCCGTATGGCGTGGGCTAGTTTGCGGCGCTGGCGCTCCAGACACAGCACAAGCCCCAGCAGGACGCAGCCGGCTACTATGAGTACCACACCTGATTGAGTGAGCGAATCCAGCACATTGGCAACCAGAGCTATCCCGGCGCTCAGGACCATGAACGTACCAAAATTAAGCCACTCCAAGCGCAACGCGCGGTGGCCCACAGCCATGAGCCCGCCACCCAACAGCAGCCCTACGGCAATGCCTATGGGCTCCATCCCCTCTCCTATCTCGCTGAGCAACTGGCCCAGCGGTAATGCCAGCCCCAGCATGGCCACTATGCACAGCCATTGCCCCCATGCGATACGGCGTGGCTTCGCCACCAACAGCATGAGTGGTCCGGCCAGTGTGAGCCCCAGCTGCATCCGGCTCTCAGCAAATCCCATCTCGCCGTACAGAAGCGGTATCTGCAACAAGATAAGATAGGCCAGCAGGGCGGGTATGCTTAGCCAGCGGTATTCGCGCAGGAAACTTTTTGCCCCGCGGCAATGCTCCGCAAACAACCACCAGGCTAAGAATAGCAAGGATAGCGCAGAGGCGACTTCCTCGCTGGTATTGACCCATGGGCGCAGCGTGAGCCATGATTCGGCATTGTCCAGTAGGGCACACAGCAGCACCACGCTGGTGATGGCTACGCCCAGCATCAGAAGCCGCTGTTTCATTAAAAACGGCAGCACGCATACCCCCGCAAAAAAGAGCAGACATCCCTCCGCCAGCGGATTCTGTAGCTGAAAAATCTGCCCATACAGCGCAATGCACGCCAGCCACATGCCACCACCTATCAATCCCATCCCCTCTGCTACCAGCGGATAAGTACGGTGAATGTTGGCGCAAGCTACCCAAGCGCCCAGTAGCAGTGCCATGGCCACCGCCATTTTCACCCCATCCGGTATAGCTTCCCAGTTTGCAGAAATCAGCATGATAATGCCCCCCAAAATCAGCACCCCGGCTAGGGAAGACATGCTCCACACCAGCCATTGCCGCCCGGCCGTGCCATTCAAATGAAAATGCTCTGCAATGGCTGCGGCTTGTTCTGCGCTAATGATGCCGGCCGCTTCTAATTGCTCTATCTCTTTGCGTTTCATAGCGTCAGTATGCTTAACCAATTCTCAGTCTACCCCAATTCCCAACCTGTGTAAAGGATGAAAAAAGCGCCCTCGTAAAATAAATTTTCATTTTTTTCTCAAAAAAAGCTTGCATGCCATCTCATTTTCATGTATACTGCGCTCGCACCACCACCACGGAGGTGCAAACAAAAAGACACGGAGCGGTAGCTCAGTTTGGTTAGAGCGCAGCCCTGTCACGGCTGAGGTCGCGGGTTCGAGCCCCGTCCGCTTCGTAACAACAAAAAAGGATAGCCCAAAGGGTTATCCTTTTTTGTTGTCTACATATCCGGGGTCTCACCCGCCACCGCGACAAGGGACCTTGGTCTCCCAAGCCGTCACGGATGAGGTAAGGAAGCACAGTGTGCTTCCTTCCGACAAGCCGAGCAGACACCTCTGCTCGGGAACCGCTTGCTTGCAAGCGGCTTGGAGGGCGGACGCGGGTTCAACCTATGATGCATGAACCCCACTCGCCATCTCCCAACGCCAGGATAGCCCAAGGGGTTATCCTTTTTTGTTGTCTATGTATCCGGGGTCTCACCCGCCATACACCCCCGATGGTTCTTCCTGTTCAGGGATTCGGGGAAGGCGGGAATCACAGAAATTCCCGTTTAGCATCAGCTGGGAGGGCGAGCATGAAGCGTGCGCCGTAGTATTTGGCCGTGAGGCGGGAATCCAGCAGGTAGACGAGGCCGGTATCGGTCTTGGAGCGGATGAGCCGCCCGATGCCTTGACGGAACTTGAGGATGGCTTCCGGCAGGGTGTAGTCTGCAAAAGGGTTGCCACCGCGCGCGCGGATGTCTTCGATACGGGCTTCGGTGAGCGGGTTGCCGGGGGATTCAAAGGGGATTTTGGTGACAATGACGTTGGAAAGAGCCTCGCCGGGCACATCCACACCGGTCCAGAAGCTGTCAGTGCCGAGCAGCACGCTGTCCACATCTCGCTTGAAGGCGGCGAGCATTTGGCTGCGGGTGAGCACATCTCCCTGCACGAGCATGGGCCAGCCTTTTTCTACACACCAGGGGCGTAGGAGGGCGGCCATTTGGCGCATGAGGCTGTAGCTGGTGAAAAGGATGAACGCGCGGCCTGCGGAGTCATCCAGCGCGCGGGTGATCCAGTCGAAGAGGGCCGGGCGATACTCATCATCCGGGGTAGCGGGGGGTGGCGGGGGCATGCTGCGCGCAACGACAACACGCATTTGCTCTGCAAAGTTGAAGGGGCTGCCAATTTTGAGGGTTTGGGCTCGTTCTGCGCCGACACGGCCGGCAAAATAGCCCATGCCGCGCTCACCGGTAGAGAGGGTAGCACTGGTACAGATGCAGGAGCGGTCTGTCTCAAAGAGTTTCTCTCGCAGCACAGGCGCTACATTGATGAGCGCAGAACGTAGGGACGTGTAGCGGCCCTCGCTTCCGCTGCTTTCTGCCCAGTAGACAGCGGTATCGCTGTTGGAGAGTTGCACAAGCTCGGCTGCGGTGTTGCGGTAGGCAAGCAAGCGCGCCCCAATATCCAGCAGCTCGGCGCGGTGCAAATCGTTTTCTTCTATCTGCGCCATGCTCAGCACCTCGTGCTCCAGGGAAGCGAGGGAGGGGGAAAGCAAATCCTCCGTCCATTCCGGGGTGCGCAGGCGCACGGTGCCGTGGTGCTCCTCCAGCTGGCAGTCTTTGCGGGCGCAGGTGAAAAATTCATCCGTAGCGGTTTGAGCATCTTCTATCAATTGCAGCAGCTTGGGGGTGGCGTTGTGGCGCAGGGAGCCCTTGTGTGTGTGCGGGTTGTAGAGGCGCAATAAATCGTATTTTAGCTCTGCTTCTGATAGGGAGAGCCCGAATTGGTTTGCCGCCACGGTTTCGATGGTGTGGGCTTCATCAAGAATCACAAAATCCCCGGGGAAGATGAAGCCGGGCATTTCTCCTTCCTCTTCTTCTGCGCTACGCATGCTATCGGCCAGGGAGAGCAGACCGAAAAACAGGGTGTGGTTGAGCACAACCACGCGCGCGCGCTCCACGCGCAAACGCGCAGCCTGATAGGGACAGGTAAAACCGCAGTTGCGGGGGGTGCATACGTGGCTCTCGCTGCATACTTGTGCCCACACTTTGGGGGAGATATTGAGCTCTGCCGGCAGCTCCGCCAGCGAACCCTCGCCACAATTCTGCGCCCAAGCTTGCAAATCATGCAATTGCTTGGTTTCTATTTGGTTGAATAAATCGGATGCCTGCTCCAGGGCGCGGCGCAGGCGGGTGCGGCAAAGGTAGTTGGCACGGCCTTTCAGCAGAGCCGCTTCCAGCTCTATGCCCAAGGCTTTTGCAACAGTGGGGATATCTTTGTGGAAGAGTTGCTCTTGTAGGTTGATTGTGTGGGTGGAAATAATGGCCTTGCGGTCGTGCTCCAGCGCGAATCGCACCGCCGGTATCAGGTATGCCAGCGATTTGCCCACACCGGTGCCGGCTTCTACCAGCAGCGGGGCATCTGCTTGCAGAGCCGTGGCCACCGCCATGGCCATTTCCTGCTGCTGGGGACGGTATTCGAACCCCCGCCCGGCTGATAGAATGCCGCTAGGTGAAAAATCCTGCTCTGTTTGCTCGATAAGCATACCCACAGCAAGGAAAACAGGTGGGGCGGTGGCATCATGGTCAGCGCACGGGGCGCTCTCCGCAATCCGGCAGCTCTATGTTGAGCGGCAGGTTCGGGAAAAAGGCGCGCAGTATGTTCACATCCGTATTGCTGTCAATGAAATACCACTTATTCAACTTGGTGCCGCGGGCGCTTCCCGGGGTGGAAATCACTTCATCTCGCACGGCAAAAATGTAGCTATCGCGCTGCACTCGCTGGGTGGTGCCATCGCCATTCGGCATGCTGTACACCAGCTTGGTGGGCAATACCACCAGGCGGCTGCGGTCTTTATCATTCTTCAAATCCTCCACGCGGGTGCGGCCTGCTGTGTCGCGGCGCACTTGGCGCGCCACCGCCGTGGGAGGGTTTACCACGTATTCTGCCACCGGATTCCCCACCGTAAAGCTCTCTACTTTGAAGCCGGCAGCGCGCATATCTTGTCCCATTTTCACGTAGCGGTCGCGCAGGGCTTTGCTGTTGGCTTTCATGCGGGCCTGGGCTTGGGCTTCCGACTCGCGGGCGGTGCCCATGATGCGGCGTGCATTGGCTGCCTCCATGCGGGGATCGCGGCTGGCAAGCTGGTCTGCATAGGTGCGGCGCAGCGGGGGGTACATCGAATCCAAGGCCCAACCCATATCGCAATTGCGCACAGCTGCGCCGTATTCGCGGGCGGCCTCGCGGGCTGTTTTCCCTGCTTCACTTACCGGGGCTGCATAGGCTGCACTCCCCATTACCCCTATCATGCATATCAGACTCACGATTCGCTTCATGCCTCCCATCTTAACACTCTGCGCCGTAGATTCAAGCACGAATGCCGACATAGTATATAGTAACAACTCGTGCAAAAATTGTATGGTGCGGGTGCGGGAATTCGTTTGACTTCTGAGGGGTATTTTGCTATAGTGTTAGAGTTCAAGTAAACTGATTTTTATGCGCCTCCGACTCAATCTTTCACTTCGCCGTGCGTTGATGGCAACCATGGCAACAGCAAGCACTCTTCTGACCTCGACTGCTTGGGGTGGCACGATGCACAGCGATGTGCCGATGCCCATCTACATGGATTTCGGGCAGAACATGGGGCGGTATGCAGTAGGGAGTAATGTGAATGCTCTGCTGGGGCATATTCGTCAGAATGTAGATGGTGGCATTGTGATTCATTACACGGATGGTACGCCGAGCTACACCATCTCCAACACCCAGGGGATGATTGATTACTCCGCCGTGCATGATGGTGGCTATGCTGCCGCCATGGGACCCAACATGATAGCGACGGTGGCGCACAATGGCGAAATCAACGGCAGCTTTGCAGAGCGCGTGGTGGGGAGTGAGCATGCCATCAATTACTCTGCCGTGGGGGTGCGCTATTCTCACCAGGCAGCGCGGGATGAAGTTGTGTTTCGCCTGGTTCCGACATTTGGTAATAGCATCTTTGACTACTGTTTACAACGCCAGACCAAGGTGTTTACGGATATCAGCTGGAGCCCCATGAGTACCATCACGGATGTGGCTTCCATGCAGGGAAAGCACCAGTATCATGCCGGTGCCGGTTCCATGAACATGTGGTCGGAGACAGATGGCAAGTACCACTTCAACCAAGGTAGCCTCATTGGGTCTATCAAGACCATCAACATCACCAGTAATCGTGGGCACGATTGTTGGATTATCATCAGCGATCCGAATTACGGCAACGGCGTGGGTGCAAGTACGGCCAATCCGCTTCCCATCGGTACCGAGGGTGGCGACTCCGGCAGCCCGGTCTTCATTTACAACAGCACCACGGGGCAGTACGAGTACTTTGTGGCTCATGAGGGCGGCACCGGCATATCATCCGCACAGGGCTGGGGCAATATCAAGTGGTCGCATGAGACATTGCAGCGTTTCAACGTGAGCCCGGATATGAGCAGCGGCGAGGTTCATCTGCAAGCCATCACCTCTGCCGGGGAATATTACGCAGACAAAGCGGGTAACAGTAGCACCACGTATTATGGATACGCCACGGATGCCGCCGGTAATATCCTGACGCAATATAACGGCGTGCGCAGCGGGCTGAACACGTGGTCGGATTTATCCGGCATACGCAACCTGCAAAATTGGTATGCTTGGAATTCGGATGCGTACATTCAGCAAAGCGATGTTGACCTGTTCTTCACAGAGAACCTGGTATTCAACGCCACGCAGGCAGAGAACAAAGTGGTGCTGGATGCCACGGTGGATTTGGGTATCGGCTACGCAGAGTTCAATGCCGGGGAGTTGGAAAAGGCGCGTTTCACCATCACTTCTACCGAGGGTGAGGGGAACCTTTTCAACCATGCCGGCTATGTCATCAACGAAGGGGCAGAGGTGCACTTGCAGCTCACCAACCCCGAGGATTACATGACCGAGTGGCGCAAGACCGGCGCGGGCGATTTGTACATAGACGGCACGGGCAACACCAATGCCCTGCTGGCTGTGGGCGGCAGCGGCAAGACCTATTTGCAGCAGAAAGACGGCTGGGCTGCCTACAATGTGATCGTGGGCAGTGGTGCCACCGTGGTTATCAGTGATATTTCTCAAATTGTCCGCGATTTGACGATTGGTAACGATGGCGGCGTGCTGGATATGAACGGCCAATCCATGGATTGGTACAGCAACAACCCCAATGTGCAAGCTGCCGGATTCAGCATCAATGCCCTGACAGAGGGCGCCATCATCACCAACAGCACCGGTACAACCACCCTCACCTACAAAGAAAGCGGGCAGCAGACGTGGCTGGGGGCTTTTGTTGATACGAAAGAAGGCGCGCTCCGGATTGTGTATGACGGCGGCGGCACCTGGACCATGCACAGCATCCATACCGACCTGAGCCACCATGCCGATAGCGGGCTTTCCGTGGCAAGCGGCAAGGTCGTTTTGGCCGGTACCAATACCGTGCATGGCAAAGGCTCTGAGACCGGGCACACAGGTAATCGTCTTTTGCTGGAGAATGACTGGCACTATGCTGATGCCAAGATGAACGTGAGCGTGGCAGACGGCACCACCTTCGAGCTGGGCAGCCACGCTCGCCTCACGGGCAATATCAGCGTGGCAGCGGGCGGCACATTCATCATGCGGGAGGGCGTGCACGACCGCTATGAGTATGTGGAAGGCGGCATCTACTTAGAAGATACCTATCAGTATGCAGATTTCTACGGCCTGAAGGGCGATATTGCTCTTTCCGGTGAGATGCAGGTGGCATACAGCGCAGGTACCACCACCAACACCACGCTTTCCGGCTCTCTTTCCGGTGCCGGCACACTCACCGTGGCAGCCGGTACCACTGGCGGCATCCTCACCCTCGCCGGGGATAATAGCGCCTTTACCGGTAAAAAGAGCATCTCCTCCGGCGGCGTGATTGCCACGTCTCTTGCCGCATTGGGCAGCGCCGACCAACAATGGCTCATCGGCAAGCAAGGCTGGCTCGCTTCTCACGGGTTTACCGAGGGTACGGACATCCTTTCCCATATAGATGCGGACTCCGCCGGTACACTGGCGCTTTCTAATGATTTGACCACGAAGCTGAACTTCTCCGAGCACAGCGGGTTGTTCCTAGGGGCAGAGACGGGCAAGACCGTGCAGTATGGTGCAGAAAGCACAAGCGATGTGTGGACCGCTGTGGGGGATAACTATCTCTTGGGTGGTGGTGGCGGCACCTTGGTGGTGAATTACAAGCTCACCGGGGCTGATACAGGCATCATCCTGGGGGCAGATACTTCTTCTACCGGCAAGGTGGTGCTGGCCAACACCGGGAATGATTTCGGCGGGGATATCCGCTTTGCCGGTACAGGCCTGATTCTGGAAACGGCTCAGGGTGCCATGGGCAATGCAAATTTACAGCTTAGCTACGGCAACTCGTTGCTTTCTGTCACTCCCGGGGATGACTTGAGCCGCCTGACAGCGGATTCCGACGGTATCATCCTCGTAGATAAAGTCGCCGACACAGACATTGAGTTGGTACTGCCGACCTATATGGCGGCCGATAGCATCACCTCAACTACCGGCTTGGCCGTGGGTTCATCGGTCGATACGGTATATACAGGCAAGCTGACATTGGCTGCGGGCGCTGCCTACCAATTCTCCACGGTCAATGGCGCTACACTGACGCTTGATACCACCTTGAGCGATGCGCACGATATGATTGTGGATGCCCAAGGCTATGGCGGCGGCACTGTCATCATGGCCGGAAATGAGAGCTATGCCGGTGCTATCACGGTGCAAGGCAACCGCGACACCGCCGCTGCGGGCGATATCACCCTGGCCTTTGGCCGAGATACCGTGTTGAGCGGCGATATTACCCTGAAAACGGGTGGTACCCTAGATGTAGCGGGGCACCATCTTACCCTGAGCGGCAATGTAATAGATGCCGGCGGTAGCTTGGTCAACTCCTCGTGGGCAGGCCCCTTGGACACGGAGTGGAGCGGCACCCTCACCTTGCATGCAGAGTCGGGACAGAGCCGCAGCATTGCGGCCTCTATCTCTACCCCGCTTATCTACAAGACCGGCGCGGGCAATGTAACCCTGGCCGCCGCCAATACCTACACGGATATGTACCTGCAAGGGGGTACGCTTACCGTGGGGCAGGCCGATGCTCTCAGTATCTACGGCACGGTGCACATGAGCGGGGGCGCCACCTTGGATTTGGCGACCTATCAGCTCTCCAAGAATACCTACATGAATGCGGAGAGCATCATCGTGGAGTCCGGCTCTGCCACCGTGCAGCAATCCGGTGCCGGGGCGGGTCACGTCTCTCTCATTCAAGGCAATGTTTTGCTCAACGAGGGCACGGAGCTGCACCTGCAAGGCGCGGGGATATACGAGCTGAGCGGCACGCGCTTCGGCGGCGAAAACGCTGTATTGCATGTGGATGCTCCCCGGCTCCGCCTGCAATCCGGTAGCACCCTCCATATCGACGGTACGCTCAGCTATGCCGCAGATGGCACCCTGCACTCGCAGGCCACCAACAACGGCATGACTCGCAACATCAACCGCCTCCAAATGCTCAATGGTGCCACCCTCACCCTCTCCGAACAGGGCGGTACCAACTATTGGCAGGTGAATTCCCTCTCCGGCGAGGGTACTTTGCAGTGGAACTCCACTACCAATCATGTGGATGGCAACAACAGCACGGCCTCCCGATTAGTCATTGCCGACGAGAGTGATTTTGCAGGCAGCATTCGCCTCAACCGTTCCAATGGCAATGCAAACCACACTCATGGCGCTTACATTGAGCTGGCACATGATAAGGCCGCGCAGTATGCAGATATTTCTCTTTCCGGAGCCGATGCCAGGAGTTGGGCAAGCTTGGCGGTCAACACGGCAGATGCCACCATCTGCGGCCTGAGCGGCAATGAGTATAGTTTCACCTATGCCGGTGCAGCCGTCAATACGCGTTACACAGGCGAGAATCACCCTGCCTCCACCCGCCAAAGCACCCTCACCATCAACACCGCTGCCGGCGCTTCTTATACCTATGCAGGTGTGGTCGGCCATAGTGCAGATACCCCCGCTGCCGGCCTCTCCCTCGTGAAACTGGGCGCCGGCAACCAGACCTTCTCCGGTACTTCCTACCTGGCCGATGTGTCTGTGCAGGGCGGCTCATTGAGTTTTGTTTCCGGCAACACGGTGGTGAATGGCGATGTGGCCGTGGCCGGCGGTGCCGTATTGTCAGGTATTGATTTCACCTTGTCTGATGCTAAGACATTCACCGTATTGGGCGGAGATACAGCTGCTACGGCCAAATTCAGCGGCACGCTGAATTTGGCAGGTGGTACGCTGGAGTTTGACGGCTACCAGCTAATGGCATCTTCTTCTGCGGGGGGCGCGGCTCTTACCGTAGGCGGATTAACGCATGTTGATGGCACAAACCTCACGATTGCGCTGACCAACATGGGGAATCTCACCGCAGGTTCATATACCTTAGCTACCGGTGATTGGAGCGGTATCGATGAGCATTTGACCTTGAGAGAAAACGTTGGCTATGATGCCGTGTTTAGCACCAATGATTCCGGCTATCTGCTGATGCAGTTAGCGCTGCGAAGCGGTACCCATGTATGGGACGGTACATCAGATTCCCACACATGGAGTACTACACAATTCGGCAGTTCTTCCAATGCTCTTGCAGCGGATGCCATTGTTTTATTTACAGATACGGCAGGTGGGCGCACTGTCAGCGTGAGCGAGAATGTGGAGGTACAGCAGGCTCATTTCCAACATAACAATGGTGAATATACTGTCGAGAGCAATGGCGGTATGGCAACCATCGGCAGCCTGAGCAAATCCGGCAGCGGTACTCTTACGCTGCAATCCGGTGTGCTTGTAACAGGAGATGCAACCATCAGTCGAGGTGAGCTTATCCTTCAAAGCACCAATCTTTTACAAGGCTCCGTGAGCGGAGACGGCACATTGGTTGTAGATTGGGGAACCGGCAACTCCGATGGCGTATCTCTTGTTGGCTTGAAGCGGTTGGAGCTTAAGAGCGGCACCTTTTCTGTAACGGGCAGCCAAACACTTGGCGTCAACGAGATTCAGATCCAAAACGGTGCCGCCTTGGAGCACAACGCAGGGGTGGATTATACAGGTAGCCTTGTGGTAAACGGCGGTACGTATCGCCAAGCTTCCGGCGTGGACTATGCCGGCCATATAACGTTGGATGGTGGTATCTTGGCTCTTGCAGGTGGCTCGTTGACCGGGACGCTCGACCAAGTGGCGGATGCCTCTATACAGGCGGCTTCCGGCACTACATCTCGTCTCAACATGGTGCTGAGCCAAAATGATGATGCGGTTCTCATTCAGACAGGCGGCGGCAATATCGATATTGTATCGAATAGCCGCACGCAACTGCAAAATTATATTGTTCGGGAGGGCACTCTTACATATTCCGGGTACTATAATCACACGAATCAGGGCACCATTACCGTTGAGGATGGCGCTATGCTGAGAGTCGGCTGGGGTGCCGGTTTGGAGGCAAAGCAAATCAATCTTGCCGGCGGTGCTACTTTGAAACTGGAAAATGGTGCTACTGCTTGGTGGCTTTCCAACAATGTCAACACCAAGCTATTGGTGGAAGACGGTGCTATGATTTCCGGCTCAGCGACCGGCACTGGCTCATACATCAATGGTACAATTTCCGGTAGCGGAACGCTGGAGCTGTACAACGCTTCTACGGGTGCAGATGCCTATACTGTCAATTCTGTTATTTCTGATGGTGCCGAGGCGCTGGGGCTTCACCTGACCAACACCAACGTGACGCTCACGGGAGCCAATACCTATTCCGGCGGCACGATTATCGATGCCAATTCGTCCGTTACCGCTACGAATATAAGCGCACTCGGTAACGGGGCTGTGCAGAATGGCGGCTCTCTTATTATGGAGAGCGCACTCATGGTTGGCGGTATCTCCGGTCAAGGTACGCTTGCGACCAACGGACAGGTGCTTATTCTTTCCAACAGCGCAGATAATACCTATACCGGTACTGTGAGCGGTCAGGGTGCTATTTTGCAGATCGGCACCGGCAGGAGCGAATTTTCCGGCGCGGCAGATGTGTCTTCCATCGGCGTATCGGCCGGTTCGTTGTCTCTTACCGGTTCCGCCACCATCAGTTCGGGTGGTATTGTGGCAGAGGGGGCAAGCCTGTCATTTGATGGTACGATTGCTTTGGGGGAGATGATTGAAAATGCCGGTGTGGTCAACATTGGTACCGGGGCTGCATTTGAGCTGGAGATAGGGCACTTTGTCAATGGGGCATTTACGTTGGTTACTGGAAGCGGGCGTATTAACTATGCCGAAGAGCTCACCCTAGAGGATTTTACCATTGTCGGCTATGATTTTGAAGAACTTGCCAACAGGGGGGTGGAGACTACTATTTCGCAAACCTCATCCCAGCTTTCCCTCTCTTTCTCCGCTTTCTTGCGCGACTTGGTGTGGTCCGGGCAAGCGAGTGCTGAGTGGAATGGTACAGATGGCAACTGGAACATGGGTGACAATATCGGAGTGGTATATGGAGTTGTGGATAACGTCACTTTCGATGCGTCTTCCTCCGTGCGTGAGGTGACGTTGTCAGGAGACATTGAGGTAGCTAACATGAATGTGGTTGCCGGGGATTATGTTTTCAGCGGTACTGCACTCAATGTGCAATCGTCATTACATATAGCAGATGGTGCTTCTGCCACGCTCAACACCATGCCTACCTCCCTTGGGGCTGCCACGGTGGATGGTACGCTCAATCTGGCTTTCACCGGTACTTGGACACAAGAGTTAAATGCCGCCGACGGCGTGGTCAACAAGACGGCCTCCGGTACCCTTACCTGGAATGCAGAGGGCGTGTTGAGCATTGGCACGCTGAATGTGAATGCCGGGATACTGAACATATCTGCTGATATGGAGATAGGGGAACTCAACATTGCGGGAAGCAGCCAGGCGTACCTCACCAACAATGCCGCAGCAGACGCATTGAACAAGACTGTGAGCCGTGTGCATCTGAGTGAATCTTCTAAGCTGCTTGTCTATAACAAAGAAGCCACAACAAACTACACGACTGTGGATGAGGTTATCGTTGCCGGTGCTGCAACGATACAAGATTATGCATTTAAAAGCAGCTATGTGGGACTGAATACCCTTGGCTTGGCTGAAGGTATTACTTCTTCCTCACTGACTTTGGGTTGCGCAACCATGGGCAGCGATGTAACGGTGTTCAATCTGGGGGCAGAGGCGAAGGAAAGCGGAGACTTTGTCGGCACGATAGCGTTGCGGGCTCTGGGTGTGACGAATAGAGGCGCTCTTATTCTTTCCCACGCAGACATTGCTGCCAATAGCGTAATCACGATGAGCTGCGCGGATGACACACAAGATTACGCGCAATTGGGGTTGGGTATACATGCTGAACGTACCACGATAGCGGGTCTTAATTCTACGGAAATCCTTGGAACGAAAAGCAAATTATTTTCCGGTGCATACGAGAAATCTGCCGGTTATGATGCAAATGATGCATTCGACAGTATAAACTTTACCGATGTAGCGGAGCGCACGCTGGTCATCAACACAGCAGCGGGGAGCACACATACTTTCTATGGCGAGGTGCTTTCCACGGTGAATATCGAGAAGCAGGGCAGTGGCACGCAGGTGCTGGCGGGTACGGTGGGTAGCACCAAACTGAGTGTGCTGGGCGGTACGTTGAGTTTGGCCGGGGCGACTATCAGCAGCGGGGCGCTTGCCCAAGTAGAGCTGGGGCGCGGTGCCACTTTGCAACACAGCCTGACGTTGGATGACGCACATGCACTGAAGCTGACCGGCACAAGCGGAGCCACCGGCACAGCCACGCTGAGCGGCGGTTTGGTGTTGGGGGGCGGTACGCTGAGCTTTGATACAGCTTGGCTGAGCGAGACTGATGCCTCTCTCACGGTGATAGGGGGCATTAGCCTGGCAGAGGGGGTGAACACGCAGACAATCACGATGAGCTCGGGCACGGGGCTGATGCAGGGCGGCAGTTACTTGTTGCTGGCAGGTGATTTTGCAGCGGGCATTACGGCAGAGAACTTCACCTTGGCCGGCTTGAGTGGCGCTGTTGCCGGTAGTCTGAGTTTGGCAGATGGAGGATTATGGCTGAGCATAGGGGTATCGGAGACAGCGCATGTATGGTCCGGCACGGATGACGCGCACGTGTGGTCCGGCACCATGTACGGTACGGCGGTTGCCGGGGTGCTCACGGACACGGCGCCTGCCACTTTTGATGATAGTGCAGCCAACCGCAACGTATTGATAGAGGGGGCGGTATCTGCACCCGGCGGTATCGTGTTCGACAACACGGAGGATTACAGCATCTCCTCTTCCAACATCAACAGCCGCATCAGCACCACATCATTTGCGCTGACCAACACCGGCACGGTCACCTTGGGCGTGGCGCTGGATGCACAGAGCATATCCCTCTCCCAAGGAACCTTGGTGCTGCGCGATGGCGCCAAGCTGACCGATGGCGTGCCTGTGAGCTTGGACAATGGTGCCACGCTGGATATGACCTCCACCACGCAGAGCTTCAGCGCCCTGAGCATGGCAGAGGGAACGACTATCACGGATTTCTACGGCTCAGGTACGCTGACCATCAAAGACTCGGTGGCGCTGAACGGTACCATCAATGTAGGCACTATCAAGACGCAGGGTGAGGTATCGCTGACAGTGGGGGACAACACCCACACCCTCCATGTGCAAAGCGGCAGCACCACCCTGCGCGGTGAGCTTGTGCCTGCCAACTTGGTGCTGGATGCCGACACCACCTTGGCGGCAGAGAGTGCCATTGCGCTGGGAAGCGGGGCGGCCATACACGCCACGGGCGGCGGTATCACGGTGGCGGCAGACGTTGCATTCAGCGGTGGCAGCTTGTTCTTCGACAATGCCGCACTTTCGGAATCAGCGGCGGCTTTGGCGTTCACCGGCACCTTGAGCCGGGCTGAAAACGGCACGGTGAAAGTGGCGGTGGCAGACATAGAGAATCTGCGCGATGGAGGCACCTGGGTCTTGGCCACGGGTGATTGGGCTGCTTTTTCTGATTCTTCCTTTGTGTTTGATTACAAGGCACCCGAGTTGGCTTCTTTCAGTATTTCCGGCAATACCTTGAGCATGACGCTGGCGGCTCACCGTATCTGGGCAGGTACATCGGCTGATTATCAATGGAATAGTACTGCATTTGGAACCGATGCTGCCTGCCCCGCTGCTGCTATTGCCTTGTTTGATGATACGGCGGAAAATACGCATATTCGGCTGACAGAATCCGTAAGTGTGGGGGAGATGTACTTTGATCATAACAATGCGTATTCCATCACCGCTGAAAACAACGCAGCTATCACCAATGCCGGGAATCTGAACAAAAGCGGCAGTGGCGCACTTCTGATAGATGCGCGTCTTTACATGACCGGCGGCATCACCCAGACCGGCGGCACTGTCACCCTGAGTGGGGATGGCTCGGTCCTGGGCGATTATACCATCCGCAATGCCAGTACGCTCAATATCGAAGGCTCCGGCATCAGCATGGGCAAGTTGTATGCCCTGCGTTTGGATCACGTAACGTCCACCATCAACGTGACGGGCGGTTCGGCCTCTTTCTCATCTATTGATTTAGAGAGCTACACCACGCTCAACTTCCTCAAACCGCAGGGGGCAGACTCCGCAGAATATACGGTGGCCGGCCGTTTGGGCTTCACCTCTGCCTGGGCTACGGGAAGCACCCGTGTGCTGGTGGAAGAGGGCGTGAAGCTCAAGCTGGGTTCCATTTACAGCTCTTGGGGCTGGGGCAGCTTCGAAATCAATGGTGATGTGGAGGTGGCCGGGGCGATTTCTCTTTCCTCCGGTACGGAAGAACCCATTACCGGCACCGGCAGCCTTACAGCCGGCAGCTTATCTACCGGCAATAGCGGTACATACGTGTTTGATGTGGCCCGCACAACCATCACGGAGGCTGTGAACATTAACGGCCAGACTCAGTTGCGCTCCGGTGTGTTCACCTCGGAATCTCAATTCACCCAGTCCGGTTCCACCTTGACCATCGATGGCGGTACCCTCAACCTCAATGGTTCCTCCGCCTTCTCCGGCGGTATCCTCAAGCTTGCTTCCGGCAAGATCAATGTGCAGAGCGGCGCGGCTACCATCTCCAACACCGTAAATGCCACCGGCGGCGAGGTGGAGGTAAGCGGCGGCACGCTGAAATTCGGAAATACGGCGGCTGCAACCAATTTATTGAGTGGGGTGGAGTCCATTACCTTGTCCTCCGGTATGTTGGATTTGAGTAGCGTCAGCTTTGCGGCAGATGGCACCGGTATTGCCTTGAAAGCCGCTGTGCAGGCAGCAGATGGTTTTACCCTTTGCTTGGGTGGTTTGGAGGCCGGCAATACATACGCCATTTTTGACCTTTCGGCGCAGGGTGCTTCTTTCGATAATTGGCAAAAACTGAATTTGATGTTGGATGGTGCTGCTGTTTCGCGTTTTTCCGGTGTCAGCCTAGTACTGACCGACACAGCTGCAAATGTTGTGCTGGGTGCTGATTACAACATGACCACATATGATAAGTTGTACTGGGCCGGTGGCGCATCGGGAGTATGGGATTATACCACACGCAACTGGGACGGCAACGCACTTACGAATACGGCAGAGGATAATACAACATACGCCGAGGGAGATACCGCGTATTTTGCGGCCAACACAACCACGAGCATTACCTCTGCCCTTGCTCCGGCTCGTGCGGTCAAAATTGCTTTGGAAGAAGGGGCAAACGTGACTCTCAACGCCGATTCCTTTACCTTTGGTTCTATGAGTTTGGCTCAGAATGCTAATCTTATCCTGAACGGTGAGCGGTATGTATTTACATCGGCAATAGGGTCTGCAAATCATCTTGGAGTCATTGATTTTTACGCTACAAAGCTCGAGGCTTCCCAAGCTATCAATTTGTATGGTAAGTTCAATGTGCATGGTGATGTGCTGGTAAGTGGTGGCCGTGTTGCGGTTGCTTCCGGTGCAGAGCTACACCTGACCGATCAATCGTCTCTGACACGTGAGACGTATGCGGCATACTGGATGCAGGGAGCACTTGTTGTTGATGAGGATGCAGAGGCTCAATTCACCAGCGTGGATGATGTGCATCTGAGTTACCAAGTGAATGGTGGCAAAATTCAGTTGGAGGATGGCAGCTCATTGATTATGAGCGTTAGGAATCTGACCACGTATAATGATGCGCAAATCAATGTGGGTGCCGATGCTACTCTTGATTTGAGCCAAACAACAGCGGTGAATCTGCAAGCGAATGCTACGGTCAATTTGGCTGAAGGCGCAGAGGTGATGGGCACGCTTAGGGCTTCCGGCAGCAATGTGGCAGTGAAAGCGGCCGGGGCTGCTTCCTTGGATACCTTGGCCGTCAGCGGTGGCACGACCACCGTGTCGTTGATGCCGAATGCTGCTACCGGTACGCTGAGCTTGGAATCTTTGGCCATGACCGGCGGTACGCTTACTGTGGCCGGTGGTGCGCTGAGCATTGATTCTGCTACTGCCACGACGGGTGGCACCTTGCAGATAACCGGTGGTGCGCTGGAGCTGAATGCCGACTCTGCGGTGGATTTGCTGCAAAGCGTGGGTAACTTCTCCATGAGTGCCGGCTCGCTTGATTTGGCAGATGTGGATTTTGCCGATTCATCTATATCAATCAAGAGTGGCGCAACCTTTACGTTCTCCGGCGGTACGGTGGAACTGGGTGACTTGCAGGCAGACACCACCTATCACATCTTTGATGCCTCTGCCGGCACGCTGAGCGGCTGGGATACGCTGGGGGTTGCCAACTTCACCCTGGGTGGCACTGCCATGGCTGATATGGGGCGTGTGAAGCTGACCTTGGGCACAGATGGTTCGTTTGCCTATGCCATCCAACCCGAATCGCAAACGCTTACTTGGGCAGGTTCCGACAGCGGCGTATGGGATACCCAAACCGCCAACTGGGATACCACACCGGATACCGATGCCGGCAACAATGTCGAGTTTATCGAGGGAGATGATGTCATCTTCGGTTCCGGTGCCGCGAATAAGACTGTCACCCTGAAGGGCAGCGTGACGGTGGGTAAGATGACCGTGAATGCAAATGGCTATAGCTTTGCGCCTGCCAATTCTTCCGCTTCTATCACGATGGATACGTGGGAAGTATCCGTCACCAACTCCGAGAATCAATTGAAGCTGGGCACAGGTACCGGTACGCTGAACGTCACGGTGAATGAATCTTCCTCCGTCACCGGAGCGGTGGATTTGTACTGGGGCACAACGCTCAATCTGAAGGGGCTCAACCACGAAATCGGCAAGATAATCATGCGCGCCAACGCGACGGGGAGCACGCTGAATATCAGCTCGGCCATGGCTACTATTGACACGATTGAGATGCGCAATACATCTACTCTCACCTTTGGCTTGGAAGATGGCTCCGTAGCCGGTGAGTATGAGGTGAAGAACCTGACCATTGGCAATAACGGTAATACACGTACGATTAACATCTACGAAGGAGCCGAGGTGTCGGTGGGAACCATGGCGCTCAATACCAGCAGCAATGCCGGGCAACACACGACCACGCTCAGTGGCAAGGGGACGCTGGGAATCAATACTCTCAATGTGAATGAAGGTACGCTGAATATCACCAATAGCCTGACCACCATTACCACGGCGAATCTGACCGGCGGTACGGTGAATTTTGGCGATGGAAGCACGACTGTCACAACCGTCAATGTGAACTCCGGTGCGGCGGAGATGGGCATGGCAGAGGGGTGCAGCCGGGGGAATGTGACGGTGAGCGGCGGCCTGAGCATTAAGAACGGCGCCACGCTCACCTCCGCGCTTTCCATGGTGCTGGATGGTACTCTCAGCATTGAACAAGGCGGCACATGGACGCTGAACGGGGGCATCCAATCGCTCACGGAAACGCAATTGAGCGGCATTCAAGGCACGTTGGATGTAGGCAGCGCCGCCACCCTGAAGATGACGAATAAGACCACGGCCAAGAATAATGTATCCACGGCTTTGGACCACGTTGTGGGTGCGGGTACAGTGGTGCTGGATTACGCCATTGAACAATCCGACAACGGCATAGGCTTTAATTTCAGCGGGTTCACGGGCACGGTGCAGGTGGATCGCGGCCGTGTGTTTATCAGCAGTTCTACGTTTAATACCACGGAGGGTGCGGCTCAGCCCGCATTCAAGCTCACTTCTGCTGATAGCCAATTGGTGTTCAATGATACGGGCACGGTGCTGAAGAGCGACGTGGAGCTGGCTGCGGATACGACATTCCATGTCAACAGCCAGAAATCGGCTACTATTTCCGGCGTGATGAGTGGCAGCGGTGGCTTTACCAAGGCCGGTGCAGGCTCGCTCACGCTCTCCGGTGCCAACACCTACACAGGTGCCACCACGGTGAGCGATGGCACGCTGGAGCTCACCGGGGCGGTGAGCATGGCGGCGCAGAGCAATATCTCCCTGTCTGGTGGCACCACCCTCTTGCTCAATGCCACCAATGAATCCACGATGGCGCTGGGCAATGCCATCTCCGGCACGGGTACGACCACCATCCACAAGAAGGGGGCGTATGAAACGGTGCTGAGCGGCAATGTGAACGTGACAACCATCAATGTGAAGGATGGTGCTAATCAGGCAACCAATGCCGGTACGCTGACCCTGACGGGTGATACCGTGAAGGCTGACACGCTGTATGCGTCCTATGGCACGGTCAACGTGGGTGATGGTACGGATGCGACCTCCATGCAGGTGACGCGCATGGAATTGGGAGATAGCAGTGCTACGGCGGGAAGCGCCTCGTTGAATGTGAAAGCGGCTTCTACGCTCACTGTCACCGGTAGCAACAATGGTAGCGATTACAAGAGTGCCAGCCTTCTGTTGGCTGAGTGGGAGCACGGTACAAACCTGAATGTGGCCGGCAAATTGCTTGCCCCGAATGCCAAGGCATTGGTGGGTGATAATGTGGCCAATATCACCATCGCCAATGGCGGCGTGATGGCTGTGAAGGGCATGGGTGTAGCTTCCGTGAAGAATGGTAAAACCCAAGAAATCAACGTGAATCTGCAAGATGGTGGTACGCTGATTCTGGGTAGCGAGGGTATTGACACGGCCAAGACCTTCACCGGCACGCTGGGCGCGGGCACGGTGGGTATGTCTGCCGCCTCGACCACGATAGCCGAGGATGTGACGCTGAACAGCGCCGAGGGCACCACCTTCGACACCACACAGTACGCCTTTGAGACGAATGCAGAGAACGTGGCCACGGGCATTGTGCGCGGCACCGAGGCCGGGGAGATGACCATCTCCGGCAACATCTCCTCTGCCGAGGGTGTGGCCGCCAAGATGAAGGTGGCCGGCAACGGCTCGCTGACTCTCAACGGCAACGCCACACTGGGTGGCGGGCTTGAAGTAGAGCAGGGAGCCAAGATGTATGTTTCCTCCACTGCCTCTATCGAGAGCACGGCAGACAATGCTGCTGCCACGATGGAGGGCGCGGTGAGCATCAAGCAGGCAACGGATAGCGAGGCCGCAAGCATCAAGGGCACAGGCGATACCGCCACTACGATGAACAACAGCCTTATCACCATTGCCCAGGGCGCGAGCCTGACGGTGGATAACATGATTATCTCCGAATCCAGCCGCATTACCGGGCAGACAGCGGCCACCTTTGCCGCCCGCACGGCCGGGGTGACCAACCTGACCGCCACCAATACTACTGTGGTGCTGGGTAGCGGCAATGCTGAAGTCGCAGGCCAAGCCGCTACCTTGGCACAGAATACGCTCGTGTCCTTGGATGGAACCGCAACCAAGGTGCAGATGGCGGGTGATTTCTCCAAATTGGCGGTGACAAGCAACGCCCTGAGCAGCCTGACGCTCAATGCCGGTAGCTCGCTCACCATCGACTTCAGCACCTTGCTGGCTGATGTGGATATTTCCAACATCGACCTCATTGAACTGAGCTTTGCGGAGGATGTGAACGTGGATTGGACGGATAACATCACCATCAGCGGTGTGCTGGGAGATAACCGGATGACGGCCTACTACCTGGCTCCTGCAGAAACGGCCGTGGCCAATGTGGGCAGCATCTACTTTGCCACCGATTCCATCCCCGAGCCGACCACAACGACGCTGAGCATACTGGCACTGGCTGCTCTCGCGGCTCGTCGCCGCCGTCGCTAAGTCTATACCATTGCCCCCATGCGCCCTTCATCGGTGCATGGGGGCAATGCCCTCTGCTTACCTTAGATTACCTCTGCTTACCTTAGATTACCTTTGCTTACCTTTGATTACCTAGCTGCGCAGCAGCGCATTACCTTAAAAAGGTAAGAGGTAAGAGGTAAGAGGTAAGAGGTAAGAAGGTGGGGAGCGGGATGGAGTTTTACCTCTTGTTGTTCATTTTTCACGTTCATGGTTCATTCCTCTTGACCTTTCCCGCGGTTTGGGGCAGGAAATGAATATGTTGGAGGTATTTTATCATGGTGTTGTAAGGCCTGGGTAGGAGAGGAATGAGTAGAGCGTCTAACAAGCGTTGTAGGATGGAGTTGTTAGCAGGGCAGACGCATTAGGAATATGACAAAAGGGCAATAAAGGAGTAAAGCGCTGGATTTAATTATTTTCGCCCGGTAAGCCAAAGAGGATACGTTCCAATTCTGCCGTATTCCAAGCAGCAA
>JAFQGD010000049.1 GCA_017398355.1 Akkermansia sp.
CTGGACGCAGCACACCGTGCAGCTGGATGCCCGCCTGAGCTATGGCGTGGCCATCAATGAGCGCACCACCGCCCGCGCCTTTGCTGGGCTGCAATACCAGCATGTGGATTCCGCCACGCCGGCCGCCGGGGTCGAGGCCGATTCGCTGAGCAACCTGCGTGCAGAAGTGGGCGTGGGAGCCACCTACGCAGCCACGGCCAAGACGAGCGTGTATGGCGAAGTGAGCTTCATCGGCGACATGGTGCGCGACAACCCCGCCACCCACCTGGGCGGCACATGCCGTGGCGGAGCGAACCCCGGCCGTGCAGGGATGAACCTGAGCGTAGGCACCACCCACGCCCTCAACGAGAAATGGAGTGTGAACGCGGGCTACACCATGGAACTGGTGCCACGCGCCAACAGCCACAGCGCCAACATCGGCGCTACCTATCGTTTCTAATATGTATCTATTGGGCTTTCTTATCTGAAATGACCTATGTGTAGAAAAGTTCGGTATTTGTATGCCGAACTTTTCTCCTGTTTTAATGCTTTTTACCTATTTTGATTTATGGCTTACTTTGACATTGATACTACCATTGATTATTTGGTAGAAGTTTTTTCTAATGACGGTATGGGTTACTGTGACCAGCTATATATATATGATGCAACGGTTACGGTAATAGATGGTGGCTCTTTTCATATGCAAGGTTATGATCCGTCGTATTCCACACCGGATACCTATTACTATGCCTACCAGTCCATTTATGTTTCTACTGATGCCACCTTGAAGTCCGAGTATACGGAGGAAGCTAACCTGATTTATTCAGATTGTCCATATGTGGCGATGTCGATTGATGGGACGGTTGATTTAAAGAATGCAAAAATATATCTTGGAGGTGATGATAGCCATTACCATGATTCGTATAGTTCGCCTTATTTTACCAGTCGAATATATGTGAGTGGCTCTTTCTCCATGAATGGAGGCAGCCTGACAGTTGAACCTTACTTCTATTACAGTGAATATGATGAAGTCCGCTGCGCTGAGGATGCTGTGATGACTTTCACGAATGTGGATGTAGATGCTGCCATTTCATCTGCAGGTGTGTTGTGCGCAAACCGGAGTACATTTTCCAGAAAACTGACGATTCAGTTAGACTCCGGTGATAGCCTTTCGGAAAAATTATTGGGAAGCGGGAATACGTTTACACAGCAAGAACTTTTCTATTTGGATGGATACGGTGGCGATTTCTCCGATGTGTGGGGATTCATTGGAGAAACTGAAGCAGAAAACTCGTTCATTGCATTTAGCGTGGGGACCGGTAAGACCGTACAAATCGGCAAGCCCAAGGCAGGACTTGAACATGTTGGTTATTGCTATGTAGGTGGTGACAAGAGTGCCCAAGTTATCATCAATGAAGGGACTCCTCTTTTAATTGGTGCTCAAAATATTAACGATGGCACCACGCTTTCTGCTCATTTTGAAAAGAATGCGGATGCCATTCGTGCGGTTGCTGACTCGAATATATCTTGGGTAAAGTACGGTGGCACCATCAGCCTACAAAATGCCAACATTGATTTGAGTGAAGCCGGTACGGGTTCTATTTCTATGTATAGTGACAGCGGATTCCAAGTGGAATCCGGTACGCTTGATTTTTCAGAAACAAAGCTCACTTTAAGAGGTACGAGCTTTTTGAATATGAAGAATGGGCGCTTGCTTACCAATGCGGAGGTTGAAGCTACCTCCGGTACGAAAATATCATTGGATTCTGTAGATGTTGATGGGTTGATTAAAATATCTGCCGGAGCTCATGCGGAGATTGTCGATAGTGTCATATCGGAGTTGCAGATATCTTTGCTCGCCGGTGATGTGACAATTTCCGGGAATGATTTTTCCAATGCCACCATTAAATTATTAGATGCAAATGCAGGTGGCAAGATTAACCTTTCCGGCAATAACTGGGGCACAACGGATAGAGAGGTCATTATTGCCCGATTGGGGGATTATGCTGATAATATTTATTTGGGCGAGTTGGAAGGTGAATATACCGGTACTGAAACGTTCCTCGTGACCAATACCAATGATGCCGGGGAGGGGAGTCTTCGCTGTGCGTTGGAGCTGGCCGCTGCTTATTCCGGCACTCGCCGCACGGAGATTGTTTTTGACTCCGCATTGGCCGGTTCTTCCATACACTTGGCTTCTGATTTGACGATTTCTTCCACTACCGGCATTGTGAATCTGAAGGATAACCCTGTCTCCATCATTGGAGGTGCGCTGATTGTAGAATCGGACATTAAGCTCAACAACATGGCTTTGGAGGCCTTGGTTCTTGCTCAGGGGGTGTCTGTTGAGGGGAGTAATAATGTGCTCACCGGCGGTGGAGAGGTATTACGCGTGGAATCTCCCAATGTGTATTTGGGCATGTTGGAGCTTTCTGTAGAACAGCCGGATACTGCCTATATCAACATTGATTGTAGTATCAATAACGGTGTGCTGGGACTCGATATGTTGGGAATCCCCTATGTTGTAACCCAAGATACGGAGATTTTGGGTTCTACCCAGGTGGATAAGGGTGAGAAGTTGGTGCTTGAGTCCGGCGTGAAGGTGGATTGGGTGGCCGGGGATTTGACTATTGCCGGCGAACTCATCATTGAGAATGAAAATCTTACGGATTCCGTAACATGTGCGGATAATCACGACATAAAAGTACTTGATGGTGGTAAGGTTGAATGGGAAAACGCCAATGTGGATTTACATGGAGGTGTCTTGCGGCTGAATGGAGTTGGTTGCATTGTCAATCAGACCGGAGGTACAATGAAGGGGAACGTGGTGTTGCACAATAAGAGTGGTGTCTACACGGCCACGAATGCCGTTATAACAGGTTACGTTAAGTCAGATACCAGTAATGCGGCCGATTCTGTCATCAATTTGACGGGGTGCCATGTTAAGGGTGACGTGGAGGCCTATTATGCAGACGCAAATATCCAAGATTCCCAGGTAGACGGAGAAGTGTGGGCATCTAGGGGGGACGTTGTGGTTAAAAATAGCACGTTACGTGGTAAAATCTCGTGCGACTGGTCACAATCTTCTATCGCCCTGGAGAACTGTCTCATTGACGGCTGGTTTGATACAACCTATCTTAACAAAATATCCGGCACAGGAAATGTATTGAAAGGGGATAAGATTGCAGAAAGCCACTATTCTGAATTATCGAATCTTACAAGCCTGTTGTCATTTGTCAGTGAAATAGAGGCGGAAAATCCGTATGTGGAATTGAGTGAACCGTTGCGTATTGATTCGGATGTGACAATGGTCTCGCTGAGTAGCATAGGCGCGGCGAAGTTGGAATACAGGGTTGATGGCTGGAAGGATGATTTAGATTCGTACGGCTATGTATACTTCTATGATTACCCGATGTCATATATAGAATCGGGTAATACGCTGACATTAGGTGAAGGTGTTCGATTGAACATCGGCGGTGGCGGGGGAGAAGTCAACATAATGGTTGATGCTTCTGTGGATGCCTCTTTCATGGATGCTATGCTGAAAACCATGGTTGGCGAGGACGGCTATGTTTATGCTGATTCTCCTTACTACACTTACTTTAATTTCTTTTGTTCAAACCTTCTCAATGGTTTGGTTATTAATGGTAATCTTGAAGCAGATTATGAGACGGTGCAAAATGCCATCACAGCCAAGGAAAGCCATGTACGCATAGCGGTGGGCTGCGTGAATGAAGGGTCTCTTCAATTGAAGAATGCCGGCATCAACCTCGCAGGTGAGAGCAGCGATGTCATCGTGGGCACAGGTTCAACCGCCAGCATGACCGGCGGTACCTTTGCCGCAACGGAGGGGTGGGTGAACTATGGCACGACCATATTGGATGCCGTAGAGGTGCGAAATAATGTTCGGAGTAGCGGTGATTTAACGCTCACACACACATTGCATTCGGCAGATGTCCTCCTGGAAGATGGCTCAACAGCAACGATAGAGAATACGATGGGCATCGGCTCCCTTGTCCTGAAAGATGAGGTCCAGGTTTCTTCGATTACGGAAAACGATTTCAGCCATACGACCATCGACTTGAGTTCATACTCCGGTAGTGCTATCGATTTGTCCGGGAACTATTGGGGAGCAGACGTGACTACGCTGGAAGATATTACGGCTCGAATTCTGGGTTATAGTGCAAGCAAGGTTATTATCTCTGATTGGCTTGCAAGCGCACCGGAACGAACGGACGTGGTGAATGTGACTAACACAAATGATAGCGGAGAAGGATCTCTGCGATGGGCCGTGGAAAAAGCTGCATCTTTTGATGGCGAGGTATTGCCCAAAGTAGTGTTTGATGAAGCTATTAGTGATGAAGTCATTGAGCTGAAGAGCGATTTGGTGATACCGGAAGGTGTCAACGTCGTGTTCCACCGCGGTGTTGCAATCGATTTGAGTGAGGTCGAAAAATTGACCGTGAAGGGTTCTATTACGGCAGAAAACGGAGAAAATGTCAAAATCTTTACCGTGAATGATTCGTCTGCACAAGGCCTTGTACTGATTGAGGGAGCAGCCAATCTGAAAAATATTGTCTTTGGGGAGCGTGTGAGTGTGGGTGTGGCCGGAAGCATGGCGCTGGATGGATGCGGTATTGCCGGAAGCTTGTTCTGCGCGGATGGGGCTCAAGTAGAGCTGAATAACATGGAAATAAACTTCCCGATATCCAACGCCGGGCAGGCTTCACAATTCGAGATGAACGATTGTGACCTGTACGCAAGCTTGGGTGAATTCACCTCTTTGGAGGGATTGAACGGCAGCGGAAACAGCGTCAGGGAAACGGAAATCCTTTCTCTGGGTACAGAAACGGAAGCATTTACCGGCACCACCGACGTATTGAATGAGTTGTTTGCAGAGGAAGCTAGTCCCACAGCGGCCTACGTCACCATCTTGCGATTGGGAGATTGCACGCTCAATGCGTTACAGTTGCCGATAAGCTACAGAGCCAATTCCGGAGCCGTGGTGGATGGTAAAGTTTCGCTGGATGCGGGCGTATGCGTTTCTCTCATCGAAGGCGACCTTCTCGTAGAATCCGGAGGTATTTCCGCCTCTTGGGAGGGTGCCGGAGAGAGTACAAATGACGCGCTTCGCTTTGAGGGAGACTCTCAAGTAATCACCCTGTCGGGGGAATCTGAGTTGGTGTTGAAGAATGCAGGGCTATGCGCATTGAATTCATTGGCACTGAACGTGGAATCCGGTAGCGTGCTATTGAATCATTCTTTGTTGAGCATAGACGGATTAGCCGCAGTTGTTTCTGCTGATTCTTCCATCTCCATCATCGGGAGTGAGTTTGCCGGGACTGGTTTGGCTCGGAAAATCAGTATTCTTGGACAGGCAGAATTGGAAGATAGCAACCTTTTAGGGGTGCAGATAGAGGTTGGGGCATCCGAGAACTTCAAGATGGCGGGCTGCTCCGGTCTTGTTTCTCTGAGTTTTGCCGATACCCCCGTGATGACTGTCATTCGAGATAATGATTTTAGCACGACCTCCATCGATGTATCTGCCTTGGGAAATGCGCAAATTGATCTTTCCGGGAATTACTGGGGTACAACAGATAAACAGGAAATCATCGACAAAATTATCGGCTACTCCGAAGAAAAAGTCATTTTGGACAGCTGGTTGGGTGGTGCCGCCGGTGAAGAATTCAAATTGGAAGGGGTAGTTGGCAAGACGCTGCTTTCTGCTGATTCCACCACATTGACGCTGAATTTCTCCCATGCCGTGGAGATGGAGAGTATTTCGACGGATAGTCTGTACATGCTGAGCGTGAGCGGAGAACGTGTTGATTTCACCGGATTCCGCCTAGACGGTACGTTACTCATTGCAGAATTTGCCCCGCTTGCAAATGATGGGCAATACAACATTGTCGTCTGCAACACGATACGTAGTGAGGCCGGACAGAAGATTTCCATGCAAGGTGAGAATACGCTGTTGCCGGTAACTGCCGATGTGACACCTGAGAGCGTGGAATCAATCCGCCTCCACGATGCTTCCGTCATTCAGTATCTTGATGTGCTGCTGAATGGCGAAATCTCTCCCGATACGGTGGATTTAGACGAAATCTCTCTGACGACACCTTCCGGTAGTACCTTGTCCGTGAAGAGTTGGAACATGCCTACGCGCCGCATTTTGCGCTTGTATGTGGATGGCATTACGGAGATTGGAGAATATCAACTGGCTCTGCCGAGCTCGCTTGCAGATGCAGCCGGCAATGTCGTGACGGATGCAGGTGCAGAAATTGCATTTGTCGTTCAATCCGCAGATGTTGCCGTGGTGGTATCGGATGCAGTTTACAGCGCCACAACTGATGGTTCGTGTGAGGTGTCCGTTACTGTGCAGAACAATGGTAACCTAGGCATGGAGAAGGGGGTGCTGGAATTATGGCTCACGAAAGACGGCAAACTGACAGAGCGTTCATTGCTGCTGTATACACAGACGATTGACGAATTAGCAGCGAACGCCGTTGAAAACCTCCAAGTATTGCTCAACTTGGGGAAGGTAAGCGATTTACAGGAGGGAGAGTACACCATCGTAGCTAAGGTAAGCGCAGATGAAAAGTACTCTTCTTTGGTGCAAGATAACGTGGCCACGGTTGGTTCCTTGGCGTTGACATACCCGACAGCCGCTGATTTGAGTTTGAAAATTTCCACGGATGCCGAAACAATTCAACCCGGACAAACGCTAACGGTGCGCTTGACTCTCTCAAACGAAGGAAATGAAAACGCCGGAAATGTCGGGACTGTCATTTTGGGCATCATCCCCGAGGGTGGGAATGCAGATGATATGCTGCAAATCCACAGTATGGACATATCGACCTTGAACTTGGTAGCAGGTTTTTCTATGGGGGTGGATGTTCAAATGACGATTCCGTCTGATATCTCGGTGAGCGGAAACGTGCAATTAGTGGCAAAACTTGATACGGATGTGTACGAGTTGCCCGGAACAACGGAGAATAACACAGCTCTCTCAGAGGTGATTTCGTTGGCGAAGAGTCTTGGTATTACAGCATCCGTCGAATCTGTTGCGGAAGGTAGTAGCACCAAAGTCGTTTACGTTATTACACGCACAGGTGATTGCAGCGAGGCGTTGACCATCAACCTCGACAGTGATCAGATGGAGCGCTTGGGTCTGCCTCAAACGGTGACAATTGCTGCGGGACAGAGACAGACCCGTGTACAGGCCGCTGTGGTGGATGATGCTGATTTTGCAGGAGATACGCCAACCACGATAACAGCAAGTGCGGGGGGGTATATTTCTTCCTCTGTCGACTTGACTATACTAGAGGATGAGCAGCCCACGATTAGTGTTGCGCTGGAACCCACAGAGGTGACGGAAGGAAAAGATTCTACCTTGCGTGGGACGGTCAGCATCAATACGGTGTATGCCACCGATGTGGAAGTCAAACTCGGTAGCAACTTTAGTGGGCAGATAAAGGCCCCTGCGACGGTTACCATTAAAGCCGGTGAAACGGCGGCCTCGTTTGAGGCCGAGGTGTTGAATGACGAAACGGCAGAAATTGACAAAGAAGTCACGATTACAGCAGCCGCAACAGGCTTTAATAGCGGTGCTGCATCCGTTGTTGTGCGTGATGATGATATCCCGCAGGTGGAGCTCATCTTGCATACGGATATTGTATCTGAAAGTGATGGCTACTATGCGGTCAATGCGACTCTGGTGCGCTCCGGTGGCTCCACGGAGGCCATCACCGTGCGCTTGCAGGACGTGGATGGCTTGGGGCTTATTCTGCCTCCTTCCATACCGATGGGTGCAGGTGAGACGCGTGTGAAGTTCATCATCGGTGTGGTGGATGATTCTTTGGCTAACGGTGAGCGCACCGGTAAGATTCGCGGCACCATTACCATTGATGACTGTGGGTGTGATGCATCTACATCATCCGGCGGTGGTATTTTCGAAAGTACCCTTACTGTCCAAGATAACGACAGCCCCACATTGAGCGTGAGCCTGAGCAAAACGGTGCTGCGTGAAGGCGGCCAAGAGATGGCCACACTTACCATCACTAGCAATTATGTGAGCGATACGGACGTAGTCGTTTCCTTGGAAGATGCCGGGTTGTTGAATCTTCCCGCTTCTCTCATCATTCCCGCCGGCAGCTCTTCTATCACATGCGAAATTAGCGCGAAAGCGGATGGGGTGACGGATGGTACCCAGTATACGACGATTACGGCAAAAGCGGAGGGCTTTATCTCCGGGCGTGGCTATATGCAAGTGACAGATATGGATATGCCCGACCTGGTCATTGATTCCGTGAGCTTGGACGAGCACGCCATCGCCGGGCAGAAGACGACTGTAACGGTCACGTTGCGAAACCAGGGGTATGCTTCATCCGGTTCTTCGGTTCCCGTGGTGCTTTCACTATCCGATGGCACGATACTGGGGCTGATTCATACCGAAAGTGCATTGCAAGCCGGGGATGTTGTCACTCTTACAGCGGAAATAACCTTGCCTGAGGTTTCCGGTCAATTCTTCGTCTCCGCAGAAGTGGATCAAAGCGATTCGATTGATGAATTGATAGAGACAAACAACATTAAGTCAAGTGGTATTGTCTCTATTGGCTCCGGTTACAGTGTCAGTGCTGAATGGGTGCAGGATGTTCTCTATTCGGCCGGAGCTTTGGACATTACCGGTGTGTTGTCGGCAGAGGCAGACGGACTACCGATTGAAGGGCAGTTGGTCAACCTGTACATATATCGCAATGGTATATTGTTGAAGACATTAACAACAGAATCAGCTGCCGATGGCTCGTTTGCAACGGATTTCCAAATACCTGCCGGTTTGGGTGGCGTGTATTCCGTAAAGGCCGGTGTGTACTCTGACATGAGCGACACGCTTGATAGCGCGAAAGTGGCGGCTCTTTCCACTACTACGGATTCGAAGTCGCTGCAATGGCTGCTGGATGTGGGGGATTCTCAAACAGGTACGGTCACCATCACCAATAGCGGTGCGGTTGATTTGCATGGAGTGAACTTGCAAGTCGCAGGTTTGCCTGATAACATTTCCTTCCTGATTGATGAAAAAGCCGTCGATTTGGCGGTGGGTGAAAGCGCCGTCTTCCATTACACAGTATCCGGTGAATCTCTCAACGTGGGAAGTCAGTTCTCAGGTGTTTTCCTGAGCGCAAGCTCTGACGAAGGAACATGCTTGAATATCAACGGTTATTCCTATGTTAAAAATGCGGATGCAGACCTGCGCCTCTCTATGCAGGAAAGCGCCTATACAGTCAATCAGGATTCTGTGCGATATCTTGAAATGACGGTTACAAACTACGGCGGCGGGGATAGCGGGAAAGTACATATAACCCTGCCGACGGGAGCGGAGTGGCTGAGCCTCTATTCCGGTGCAACGATTGAGAACTTAGCATCCGGAGAATCGGCTACGGTGGTGTTGAAGGTTGACGCAACAGCGTCTGAGGTGGCTCTTAATGCCCCGCAGACGTGTCCCATCGTCATCAATGCAGACAATGCAGACGGAAAGAAACTCTCGTTTGATGTGACCTTTGTTGACACGGAAATGGCCTCACTGCAAGTGAATGTATACGATTCATTCTCCTTGCAGGGAAGCGGCGTGGCCGGTATGTCCGGTGCGCGGGCCTCCTTGTTCAATGCCTACACACGAGAATTGGTAGATGTTGTATATGCGGATGAAAATGGCAATGTGAATTTTGGTGAGCTGAACGGTGGCAAGTACTACATGTACATTGATGCAGATGGCTGCTACCGCTACAAGGCAAACATCAGCTTGGAGCCGGGCGAGGCTAAGACGCTGGATGCATGGATGACCAATTCAACGGTAGAATACACATTTACCGTTAAAGAGAAAGATATTGAGGAGAAGTACACGTTGGAGCAGGAAGTGACATACAATACCAATGTACCGGATGCTGTCATCGTGTTTGACCAAGAATACATAGCCCTCCCGGATTTGGAATTTGGCAACACTTATTATGTGTCGTTCTCTGTTTCTAACTACGGATTGACGAGTGCTCTTGATTTCCTCGTCGATTTGCCGGAGCTTGAGCATGTCACCTTTACCTTGTTGAATCCCATTGACGAGTTGCCGGCTCTTACATCTCAAGAGTTCTGGCTGGAAGTTGTGGTGGATGATGCTCCGCAGGAAAAAGGTGCCTATAGCATCGGTAATTTCGTTTGCGTGGATGCCTTGGTTGATGTCCGTCGCCGTGTCTGTAACCGAAAGACCGGCGAATGGGAATATGTTAGCACCGGTATTAAGACAACGAAAGAGTATTGCTTCATTAAAGATACGGATTCGTCTTCTCCCGGTAGTATTTCCCCGGATAGGGTGGTGCATACCAATACACCGGACATCCCCAACTGGGAGCACATTATTTCTCGGGAACCGGCGGGGTGCGTATGTGGCCCGTATATTTCCTTTGTCTCTGAGGCGGAAGCCTGTGTTAAGTCTTGCCTTGTGCAAGTCCAAGAATTTATAGATGATAATCTGACCTTTTCAGGTATCCTCTACAATAAGGCTCTGGATCTTGTGAAGGATGTTGCGTTCAAAAATCCCTTAGTTTTAGGCACATGGCTTGCCGGCAAAGCGATTTGGAACATGGGCGCAGACATGCTGGGTAAAAATGTTGATTGGATTGAGGTCTCTCTTGACATGGGGAGCGACTTGCCGGTCATTGGCACTGTCTTCGAGTGGGCCGGGAAGATATATGAATTATGGCAGATAGCTGAACAGTGCAATGTAGAGCTGGAAGCTCCTGCGTTGGCTGCCCGCATTGAGAACCTCAAGAAGCAATCCCTGCAAATGGCTTCTTCTTTGATGAATATCATCAACTCCATTGTCTTCTCCGTAACGGGTATTGGCTCCATCTTGCGGTTGAGTGAAAGAATGTTTGAAAAGTTCTTTGGCCGCGACTTCTCCTTTGCCCCTGAAGCTTTGTCTCTGGAGCTTATCAAGAAGGTCTTCCAAGAGGCTATTAACTTTGGTACTGCGTTTGGCAACTTCACCACAAATATTTCCGCCATCATTGATCAACTTGAGGAAAATACCAAGGGCGCGGTCATTGATGTGGAGGCTGTGGTTGAGGAAGTCCAGGTACAACGAATTTCTGAAGAACAGCGTTTGGCCTTGCATAGCATGGAATTCGCTACCACCTTTGAAGAGGGGGAGCTGGATGCCATCATTGACCGCTGGAATCGTACCATTGATTACCTGGATCGAGGTATCACCAGTGCTGATCAACTTGAGGCCGGCGAAAACACGGACTTCTTTACGCATGACTACATGGAATCTTTGATGAAGTCGGCCATTGCTGATAACGAGCTCATGTTGAGCGGCGATAAGGATGCCTTCTTCGCTGAGGTGGAGGAAAGTTACCAGTCGATGGTGGATGAAATCAATGTGCTTAATGCCGGTGTGTGCGCGTCTGTCCAGCTGAAGTTTACGCAAACAGCCGCCATGACCCGTGAAGCCTTTGAAGGGCTTTTCACCCTGACCAACGGCGGTTTGCAGGGCGATTTGACCAATTTGAGCTTCCGCGTATTCGTGACAGATATGAACGGGGTAGATGTGACAGAGCATTTCGCCATTAGCTATTACGGTATAGAGGGCTTTGAATCTGTCGTTGCCGGGGAGGGTGGCATAACGGGTGCTGTTTTGAAAGCAAATGGTGCCGGGGAAATCACCATTCAGTACATACCGGATCGCTATTTGGCTGCCGAAGCCTCTCAGCAGTATTACTTTGGGGCCGAGCTTAGCTATGTTGAAGCTGATACCGGAAAACTGCGAGAAATTGGCATGGCTCCTGTCACCATGACGATTAATCCCTCGCCCAGCTTGGAATTGCACTATTTCTTGACTGAATCCGTCTATTCGGATGATCCCCACACGCTGGCAGAAGTGGAAGCCGCGCAGAAGGGTGAAGTGGGTCTGTTGGTGAAGAATAATGGCAATGGTGTTGCCAAGAACTTTACACTGAGTGATTTGGAAGCTGAGTTTGAAGCCAATGAAAAGGGCTTGGCGCTTGAGTTGTCCATGCTGGGCTCCTCCTTGAATGGAGGGGATTTGCAGCAGACGGGCATGAGCCTGAACTTCGGCAACTTGGAGGGCGGTAGTTCCTCTACGGCTGTTTGGTATTTCACCACAAACTTGCATGGCCGCTTCACAGACTACACTGCCACCTACACCCGCATTGACAGCTTGGGAGATGAGGCTTTCGTCATCAGTGGTACCGATACGGATGTTTCGTTGATTGAAAGCATAACACCGCACTTCTTGGTGCGCAGTTTCCAAGCAGATGGAGATACGAAGACAGATTTCCTCGTCAATGATGAGGCCGATGCGGCCGGAGCTGCGGATGGAATCTTCTTTGGCGATGGTAGTTATGCAGCTGTTAATGCCGTATTGGCGGTTAGCAGCACCAGCGGCGAGCTTGGCGGTGGTTCCAACACCATCACCTTGACCATGTTTGTGGAAGAAGGCTGGAACTATTTCCGCATCAATGATCCGGGACAGGGAAACTACCGCATTGAAAGCATTAGCGTGGGTGAGATGAACATTGCAGCGGACATGATTTGGCAGACTGATCGTGTATTTGCGTTTGATGGCTCTCCCACCTATGTGGATCGCTTGCATTGGGTGGCGGAATTTGCACAGGCCGGATATGTTGATTTCACGGTGACGTATAGCTCGGTGGATGTAGATGCACCTACAGTGGAATCCATTAGTGGTGTGGAAGATAAGGCTATTCTGCGAGAGGCTGTCGATTCGTTGCTTGTCACATTCAACGAAGAGGTTAACACCGAGACTTTCAATTTGTCCAACATTTCATTGAAACTGCAAAATGAAGCGGTTCACTTGGATGGTTTGACCTGGGAATGGAGTGATGACAACAAGAGCCTGCGTATTACCAACCTTTCCAAGTATACCCAAAACGACGGTCTCTATGTACTCCAAGTTCTCAACCACAATGTGGAAGACTCCTATGGCAATGCCGGAGACGGAGCCGGAAGACAGTTGATGTGGACAAAAGCGACGAGCAAAGTAGCGCTCAAGATGGTGGATGGATACACCGATCGCAAGTTGAATAAGCGAGTAGATACTTTGTTGGTGACATTCACAGCATCCATTGCCGAGTTTGGCACAGATGCCATCAGCATCACCCATACGGCAGCGGACGGTACGAAGACAGAAGTTGACGATTTAAGTGGCCTTACGATTAGAGTGGTGGACGATGCCAGAACTCAATTCGCCATAGAAGGGCTGGACTCCATCCAGAACTCCGGTGATGGCAACTATAGCATTACGATTAGTAGTGAGAAAGTGAAGGATACTTCCGGAAACTTTGGTACCGGATTCTTGCCGGCTGATTGGAGTTTGCACGAGGCTTTACCTGTGGTAAAGTCTCACACATTCCTCGAATCGGAGATTGTCTTGCAAGCGATTGACACGATAGAGTTGCATTTCAGCCACGCCATAGGGAAGATGGATTTGAGCAAGGTATCGCTCTATTGCAATGGCGAAGCTTATGTCTGTGACTCACTGGATTACACCATTGATTCAAATGATACTTCCAAGGTCATCATATCCGGGATGAGCCAGGCCTCTCCGGTAGGCAAAGCCGCTCTCGTCAATGACGGGAAGTGGCAGGTCTCTGTGGATTTGAGTGGTGTAGAAGATGCGTATGGCAATGTGGGTTCGGGCGTATACCATACAGATTGGCTTGTGGATACCACGGCTCCGGATGCGATAGTGCGCCTTACGCTCAACGGGAAGGATACGCTTGCCGTTGCGGATCGCAAGATAACCGTAGGAGCTGAATTGCCGGAGACCGGTCTACTGGTCAGCGTATATGATAAAGGGGCAACAGAGCAGGGTCTGGGGACGCTCTTGTGGTCCGGTCCGGTGGAAGAAAGTGTGTTGGAAGAACAGGTCGACTTGCTTAATGTGGGAGCTCGCGTGCTCACGATTGTAACCACTGATACCGCCGGTAACACCACAACGAATACCTACGATGTTCTGGTGGATACGGTGGTTCTTACCGCCACCATGAACCTTGAGGATTCCTACAAAACATTGCCGGATAGCGTGCTGATTACCTTTAGCGCTCCGGCATCGGATTTGCCGCTTTCTGCCTTGAGCTTGTCGGTTGATGGTGAAACACTCTCTCTTGAGGGGGCTAGCCTCACGAAACGGAGTGACTCCCAGTGGGAGCTTTCCGGCTTGGCGGCGTTGAGTGATGCCATCGGCACTTATGTTCTGAGCGTTGATATGAGCGCCATTTCAAAGCTTTCCTCCGGTCTGCAGGGGCAGGGTATCTATTCCCAAAGCTTTGCGTACGACCCCATTTCTGAGGTGCGCGTGGCCAACTGTGAAATTGCATCAGAATCACAGAGCCTCACGCGTTTGAGCATAAGCTTCACGGCAGATATAAACTATGAAGCTTTGCTCGGTTCCGGCTTGCTGAGAGACGCTGTACGTTTGGTCAATCAGGCAGATGGTAGTATCACCGAACTTGAGGCAAGTGGTTTCAACTACGCAGAACGCACGCTTACATGGAGCGGAGACTTGGCGTTGGACGGGGGGCGCTACGCTGTGGTGCTTGACCCGACCCTCCTCACCGCCACAAATGGTTCACCGCTTGTGGGCAATAGTGGCGCATCTGTCAATTCCCTGACGAGCTACCGTGGTGATATGACAATGCTCGGTGTGGCAGGTGAATCATATAGCGCTCCATATGCCACCGATTGGAACAATGATGGTTATGTGGATTTGATTATCGGCGAAAAAGTGGGCAATGAAGGCAAGGTCCGCCTCTATCTCAACGATGGCAAGAATCGCTTTGTAGACTACAGCTATGTGCAGAGCAACGGTGGAGATTTGAGTGTCTCTGCCAGTGGCTGCCAAGGCATTGTGGTGGCCATGCAAGACCTGACGGGAGATGGCATTGCAGATTTGGTGGCGGGCTTGAGCGACGGCTCGGTGTACTACTACACCGGACGCTCAGATGGTACTTTGGGTGCAGCAACGGAACTCATGGATGCAAGTATAGCCGGGAGCCGCGCCTATCCCACATTCCATGATTGGAATGGAGATGGTGTGAGTGATCTCGTCGTGGGAACCGGCTCCGGCCACGTAAAGGTGGTAATGGGAGTTCGGAATGCATCCACAGGAGCCTTGACGTTCTCAACACCTGTTTCCATTGCTGAAATTGAGGTCCCCGGTCGCGCTGCTCCTGCCTTCGCTGATGTGAATGGCGATGGTGTATCCGATATGATTGTGGGAGCCGGTGATGGTAGCCTCACTCTCTACTATGGGACTGACAACGGTTTCTGCAAGGTTAGCAGCTGGAAGTTGGAGGATGTCAGCTGGGAACGTACCCGCGTCTCTTTGGCGGATTTGAATGGAGATAGCACCTTGGATCTCATTGTCGGTGGTAGTACCGGTGCGGTTTATGCGGTGTATGGTTCCAAGCTTGATGGTAGCTGGAGCAAGGCTTTCGAAGTGAAAGCCGGAGAACTCTCTATCAAAACTACTTCCGTTGAGCACACCGGCAAGACTGCAATTCTTAGTTGGACAGTACGGAATGAGACACCGGAAGCCATTTACGTTGTGGAGATAGCCAATAATGCAGGCTTTGCAGATGCAAGCGTTTATGAGGTGACGGAGCGTACGCTTACTCTCAACAATTTGGCTGAAGGCACCACCTATTGGCGAGTCAGTGTAAAGGGGGCTTCCAATCCTGCGGTTGAGGGTACTATGTTCACCGTAGATACTGTGGCTCCGCTTGCCCCGATTGGTTTGGAAGCTATCTTGCAGGATGGTAAGGTCACCTTCCGTTGGGCTGCCGTGACAGATACCGGCAGTGTGAAGTATGAATTGCGCGTGAGCCATTCTGAGGATTTCTCGTCTGCCTCCGTCATCAGCGTAGATGAACCGACAGCCTCCATGACCGGGCTCGCTGTGGGGGATTGGTTTTGGCAGGTGCGAGCCGTGGACGCAAGCGGCAATGTAGGCGCTTGGACCACGGCTGAGAAGTCCTTCTCGATTGAGGATGTGGTAACTCCGGACACGCCTGATAACGTCTATCACGCGCAGGGCTTGGTGGTATCAGAAGATGGGGAGTTGATGAGCGGGTACTGGGATGCCGACAAGACGGGACAAGGAGATTCTCTCCTCTGTTGGGCTGCATCTGCATCCAACATGCTTGCTTGGTGGCAGAATCGGTATGAGCTTCAAAACTTTACATCCCAAGACGCACCCGCTACAGCAGACTCCATCTTCCACACCTTTACATCCAACTGGAATAATGCCAGTGGGCGCGAGAAATACGGCTTGATATGGTGGGTTTCCGGGGAAACTGAAGATGCTGCATACCAAGATTTCTACAGCAAAAACTACACCGGAGGTACAGATGTTGGTGAGTATTATGCCGCTCATTATGATGAAATCAGCACCAGCCAGCTGGTGAAAGAAGTATCCTTGACCGGAGTGAGCGCTGAACAAATAGCGATGGATTGGGCCTCCGTGTATGAATCCGGCGGTATCATGAGCGTGGGCGTCTACCGCACGATGGGCTCAGCCTCTCTTTCCGGTGGGCATACTCTCACGCTGTGGAGCTTCTCGACGGATGCTTCCGGGCGTTTGTGCAGTATGACTGTAACAGACTCGGATGATAAGACTGATGCTCTTCTTACGCTCAACCTAGTCTATAATGTGACTCAGGGGTACTACCAAATCAACCAAGCCGGCAGCTCGCTTCATGGCTATTTGCTGGGGGATTACTCCTCTTTGGGTGCCTTCCAGGCAACGGATTCTGATAACAATGAGGTTTCCAATGCTTCGGGAATTGTTCTTGAATCGACCGGAGGAGATGGCAGCTATGCTGATGCCGTGGTGAACGATTGGCTGGGCAAGGGGGATACGCAGGATTATTTCTGCATCTCTGCCACAAAGAACGGCAGCTACTCATTCAGTCTGAATGCCGGTAGTATTGATACCGCCTTGTGGTTGAGCATTGGCACAATGAATGCTGCGGGTGATTTTGTGGTAGATCAAGATTTGCTTATCAACCCGGATTCTGCCGTGCAGGCTCTCTCCGGTGTCAATCTGAAGGCCGGTGAACAATACTACATCAGCGTAAAAGCTCATGACAACATGGAGACGACAGAGTACTCCCTCTCCGTTTCCGCCGAATGGGTGGATGAAAGCTTGGTAAGTAATAATAACAGCTTGTCCAAAGCTACGGCTTTGAGTGCCACCGGTGGCGAATCTGCAATCGAAAGCTGGGTCGGCGCGGGGGATGCCTTGGATTACTACCGCTTCGAAATGGCGGCAGACGGCCACTTACACATCAATTTGGCCGGGTTGGAGAAGAACACCAAAGTGCGCCTGCTCCAAGAGCGAGCAAACGGTGATATAACGCAGAAACTGAGCACTACAGCCAAGGTGGATAGCGGATTGGATCGCACCCTGTCATTGACAAGTGGTGTATACTACTTAGAAATCGCCTCTTACGACATGGGATCCGGTCTCTATAATTCGACCTATGCGCTTGAATTAGAGCAGGAGGAAAATGGTACAACAAAACGCTATACAATCGCAAACGCTTGAGCTAGAAAGAATATATGAAACAATATCTTTACGCCGACGGAGTGGAAAATGTGACCTTGGCCGGGGGAATGGTTCGGTTGGATTTATTCCACTTCGCCGGGCGCCCCGAACATGGACAACAGGAGATGCCCCGGGAGGTTGACCAGCAATTGGTGCTTCCACCTGCGGCGTTTATGCGCGCGTTTGAATCCATGCAGCGTTTTGTGGCGGAGTTGGAAAAATCAGGCGTAGTCAAACGCCAACCCTCGCCGGTTGAGAATGCATCGAAGGGTCGCGATGCTGTTTCCCCTAATTTTGAATAATCAAGGAATATGACCGAGGCCGAGAAAACCGCACGCGCGTGTCTGGAGGAAATCGCAAAGCTGGTGCCGGATGCCGGAGACCCTGCCGCCCTGATGGGGGAAGATACATGGGGGGATACTTTGCGTGTAGTAGAGGTATTACAGGGGTTGCATTTGGGCCCCGAGCGCCGAGAAGAAGTCGCAGTCGATGAACTGGCAACGCATTTTGGTTCACCAGTACTTTTGGAGCTGAGGAATGGAAATTGGGTCATCTTTTTAGGCCGCCGACGCGGGGCAGAAGGGGAAGAAGAGCATTTCGCCGTGTTTGACCCCTTGAGCAGAGAGAGTGGCAAGGTGCTGTTCTTAAAACGCGAATCGCTCATCAAAGCTTGGGGAGGCGTTGCTATTTATTTGAAGAACTTTGCCAATCAGCACTATGCTGCGGATGGTCGGCACACCTTGATATACTGCTTGGTTAGCATCTGCCGCCACCATAATTTGGATGCAGATGTTCGCCGCTTGTTGCATGAGTATGCGGTGGAGGAAGAACCCAGCCTGAGTTTGCTGCGCAAAATGGCTGATGATTTGGGCCTCACCTCCCGCAAGGGTAAAATGAAATGGAGTGCGCTGGAAGAACGTGAACACATTTTCCCCTGCATCGGCGTTACTCAAGAAGGCAAGGGCTGTGTCCTTTGTGGTATGCGGGAAACCGTCCCAGATGGGCAAAGCGGGGATGATTCCGATAGTTTGATTGGTGTGTGGAATCCTGCCCCCGCGCACCACGGACAAGCCCCGGAGGTGCAATGGATTCCCCAATCTGAATATGAAGCTCGCTTTACAGGGGAAGTCGTATTATTCAAACGTGTCTTTTCCTTGTTGGACGAAGAGCGTCCCTTTGGCCTCTTGTGGTTTATCCCGGAGTTTGTGCGCCAGAAAAGGCTGCTGGCAGAAGTTGCCACAGCCGTACTGGCCATCAGTGCCATCGGGTTGGTGACTCCCTTATTCTTCCAGCTGGTCGTTGATAAGGTATTGGTACACCAGAGTTATACTACGCTGACTGTTCTTGGTGTGGCTGTGTGTGTGGCTTTGTTGTTTAATGCCATCCTAGAGTTTTTGCAAAATTATCTGTTGATATTTGCGACGAATCGTATTGATATACGTTTGGCAACCAAAACCTTCCGCAAGTTGCTAAACTTACCGGTGGATTTCTATGAGCGAATCTCAAGTGGTGTATTGATTAAGCACATGCAGCAGACGGAGAAAATTCGCCAATTTTTGTCCGGCAGCTTGTTCTTTAGCTTGCTGGAGCTATTGTCATTGCTTGTTTTCCTGCCTGTTTTATTCTGGTATAGCACCAAGCTGACCTTCGTGGTACTATTGTTTACCGGGTTGATGGCATTGGTGATTGCTGTGCTCATCAAACCCTTCCAACGTCGATTGGAGGAACTGTACCAAGCGGAGGGACGCCGCCAAGGCATGTTGGTGGAGACTATTCATGGTGTGCGTACAGTTAAGTCCTTGGCGCTTGAGCCGGTGTTGCAGCGTAAGTGGAATGATACGGCGGCTTATGCCATCTCCCGCTATTTCAATGTGGCCAAGATATCCATGAGTGCGCGGACGCTTAGCCATTGGTTGGAGCGACTCATGGGCGTGTGCATCATTTGGGTGGGGGCACTTGCTGTGTTTGATGGCGAGATTTCCGTGGGCGCGCTCATTGCTTTCAACATGTTGGCCGGGCGCGTGACGGGCCCCTTGGTACGCATTGTGGGGCTGGTGCATGAATACCAGCAAACCTCGCTTTCCGTCCGCATGCTGGGTGTGGTCATGAATGCTCGCGATGAACAGGTGGGTGGCGGTATCCGACAGCCTCTCCGTGGTGAAATCTCTTTCGAAAATATACGCTTCCAATACCTGCCGGATGCTCCCCCTGCTATCCGTGATTTCTCCTACCGCATTCATCCCGGTACGACAGTTGGCCTTGTAGGGCGCAGTGGTTCCGGCAAAACAACCGTGACAAAACTCATGCAGGGGCTCTATCCCTTGCAACAAGGTGTCATCAAATATGATGGAATAGACTTGCGAGAGATAGACCGCGCGCATTTGCGTTCTCATATCGGTGTGGTGTTGCAGGATAATTATTTCTTCCATGGCACGATTCGAGAGAACTTGACTCTGACCAAAAAGGATGCCACCATGGAGGAGGTCATTTACGCCGCACGCGTGGCCGGAGCAGAGGAGTTTATCCAAAATTTACCGCGTGGTTACGATTCGATGCTGGAAGAAAACGCCAGCAACCTATCCGGCGGGCAGCGGCAGCGCCTGGCTATTGCTCGGGCTTTGTTGCCCAATCCCCGTATCCTGATTTTCGATGAAGCCACCAGTGCGCTTGATCCGGAGAGTGAAACTCTCATTCGCCGCAATCTGAAGCAGATCGCTCGCAATCGTACAGTATTTATCATTTCCCACCGTCTGTCCATTCTTTGCCGGGCAGATGATATCATTGTGTTGGAGAAAGGCGCCATTCTTGAGCATGGTACGCATGCTGAATTGTTGGCCCAAGAGGGCTTGTATGCAAGTTTCTGGCAGCAGCAAATGGGTACGGAGGAGGATTGAATCAAATGAGCAAGAAAAGAAGAAAGTTAAAAGAACTGACGGATGCAGACATCGCCGCCTGCGAGCCGGAATCCATTTGGTTGGAAACGCGTAAATGCCCGGTTCCTGCTCACAGTGTACTTTGGGTTTTAGTTATACTGCTTGTCTTGACCGTTGTCTGGGCTTGCGTATCCAAGGTGGATAAAGTGGTGGCTGCAGAAGGTAAGTTGGTGACATGCCGCCCTAATATCACCATGAAACCGCTGGAGCGTACCGTCATCAAAAGCGTTCCGGTGCGCGTAGGGCAGGTAGTCGATAAGGATCAAATCCTTGTGGAGTTGGATCCCACTGTCAACCAAGCAGAACTACGCTCCCTGTGCGACCAGCTTGCTCATTACCGCTGCCAAGCCGTGCGTTTGCGCGCAGAACAGTCTTCTGCGCAAGAACTCGTCTTCCCCGAGGATTTGACCCGGACGGAAGCCGCCTCTTTGCAGCGCGCCCTCTTCCTCTCTCGCCTTGAGTATTTTACAAAACGCGTGCAATATTTGAATGCGAGTGTGGAGCGGTATGAGGCCACATCTGCCTCTGTTGATAAATCCCTTGCCAAGTACGATGAGATGATGGAGCCGCTCAACCGAATCGAAGAGGTTTATGTGAACTTGGCCGAGAAGGGGATGGCCCCGCGTGTGGAAATGTTGCAGACCAAAATTCAACGCATGGGCAATGAAATTGAGGTGGAAAACCAGCGTACCCGCTTGGTGGAGGACGAACAGATGCGCAATACTGCTGCCGCAGAGTTGGATACCTTTGTGGCTGAGTGGAAACAGCAGATTAATGAACAACTTGCTGATACAGAGTTGCAAATTGTTGCTTTGCGTGAAAAAGTTCGCCAAACGGAGTATTTGGCATCCACGGAATCGCTGAAAGCGCCCTGCCGTGCTGTTGTGCATGAAATTGCCCCCTACCAAGAAGGCTCTGCTGTGCGGGAGGCAGAGGCATTTATTACCCTAATCCCCTTGGATGAACCCTTGGAGGCAGAGGTTGATGTGCTGCCGAAAGATGTGGGCTTGTTGCGCAAGGGTGATAAAGCCAAACTTAAGCTGGATGCGTTCCCCTTCCAAAAATATGGCACCTTGCAGGGGACAATCAGCTTCATTTCGGCTGATACGTACGAATCTGTTTCCAATTTGGATCAGGAGGAGAGTGCCGGCCTCTCGGCCACAGGCGGCAAACGTCCGCAGTACCGTGTTCGTATGGCTGTATCTGGCGATTTGGATGGGGTACCGAAAGAGCTGTGGCAGAGCGCAGGTATGCGCCTGCGCGCAGAAATCATCGTGGGTGAGCGCACCGTGCTCTCCTATCTGATGCACCCCTTCCTGAAAGCGATGGATGAATCCATCCGTGAGCCCTGAGCCAATCGCTCCGTAAAACGGAGTACAGCCACAATTCGCTCTTGCGCGCCCGGAGGATAAGACCTATAATTCTTTCCCGTTATGAAACAGTATGCCCAGCAGCTTCTTCGTTACCCCGAAATGGGGATTTCTCTGGATTTTTCCAAGCTCCCGCTGACTCCGGAGTTCCTTTCTGAGATGGAGCCCCTCATTTCCCGCGCCTATGCAGATATTGCAGCGTTGGAAGGTGGTGCCATCGCCAATCCGGATGAAAACCGCATGGTGGGTCACTATTGGCTGCGCAACAGTGCTATTGCTCCCACGGCAGAATTGCGAGCCAAGATAGATGAGCCCTTGGCCGATTTGAAGTCCTTTGCGGCTGATGTGCTTGGTGGCAAGATACTTGCCCCCAATGGACAGAAGTTCTCGACCTGTTTGGTGATAGGTATTGGTGGCTCCGCTCTGGGCCCGGAATTGGTGGCAGATGCTCTGCCTGCCGATGGCCTGCGCATGGCTTTCTTGGACAACACCGACCCCGATGGCATGTACAAGGTGCTTGATACACTGCCTCTTGCAGAAACAATCGCTGTCGTCATCTCCAAGTCCGGCGGTACGCCTGAAACCCGCAACGGTATGGTGTGCGCTCAGGCCTACTTTGCATCCAAGGGGTTCAACTTCGCCAAACAAGCCGTGGCGGTCACCGGCGTGGGCTCCACGCTGGATAAAGTAGCCGTGGCAGAGGGGTGGATTAAGCGTTTCCCCATGGAAGATTGGGTGGGGGGGCGCACCTCAGAAACTTCCGTGGTTGGTCTGGTGCCCGCTGCTTTGCAGGGGGTAGATGTGGATGCCTTGCTCAAGGGGGCTGCTGATATGGATGCTCACACCCGCGTGGCTGATACCGCTGCCAACGCTGCGATGAAGCTGGCTCTTGCTTGGTATGTGGCCGGCAACGGCAAGGGCTCCAAGGATATGGTGGTGTTGCCCTACAAAGATAGCTTGGTGCTTTTCTCCAAGTACTTGCAGCAGCTCATCATGGAATCCCTTGGTAAAGAATTGGATTTGGACGGCAAGACCGTGAACCAAGGTATCTCTGTGTACGGCAACAAAGGCTCCACCGACCAGCACGCCTATGTGCAGCAACTGCGTGATGGTCTCAACAACTTCTTCGTCACCTTCATTGAAGTGCGCCAAGCCCCCACTGATACGGTCAAAGTGGAAGATTCTTTCACTGCCGGAGATTACCTCCAAGGCTTCCTGCGTGGCACTCGTAAAGCGCTTTCTGAGAGTGGCCGCCAAAGCATCACAATTTCCATCCCCACGGTGAATGCTTACACGCTGGGCATGCTTATAGCTCTGTTTGAGCGTGCTGTGAGCTTCTATGCCAGCCTGATTCACATTAACGCCTACCACCAGCCCGGTGTGCAGGCCGGCAAGTTGGCAGCCAATGTCTTCCTGAAGCTGCTTGCCACCTGTGAGGCTGCTCTCACCGCCTCTCCCGCAACTGCTTCCCAAGTGGCTGCTTCCGTGGGGGCGGATGAGGAAGATACCTACCACGCCCTTGTGCACATTGCCGAATCCGGCAAGGCCGCTTGGGTGTGGGGCGATTGCCCCTGCCGCGATACTTTTGCCAAGGCTTAATCGCCATCGTTCGCGTTTCTCCTTTTATCGAAAGCGGGGACTCGTATAAGAGCCCTCGCTTTTCTTCCATCTGCCGGCGGCGAAGCAGGGGGGAAATCAACTTAAAAAGCAAACCCAAGCTTTGTGCCATTGTGCTTTGCTTAGTCTTTAGGCTTGATTTTTATTGTATTTTAAGGCATAACTGGTGGCGACATGTCGGATGAGCATACACGCAAACCCTCTTGGTTAAAGGTAAAATTACCTAAGGGTCAGGTATTCAAGGATGTACAGAAATTGGTAAAGGGAAATTCCCTTGTGACTGTGTGTGAAGAGGCTATGTGCCCGAATCGTGGCGAATGCTGGAGTCATGGTACGGCCACATTCATGGTGTGTGGTGATGTTTGCACCCGTGCCTGCGGATTTTGCGCCACCCGCACAGCCAAACCGAAACCTTTGGATCCCGAGGAACCCGCCAAAGTGGCAGATGCCGTTGCCCGCATGAATCTGAATCACACCGTGGTGACCATGGTGACGCGCGATGACTTGCCAGATGGCGCCGCCGGTCACATTGCCGCCACCATCCGAGAGATTCGTAAAGCAAGCCCCCACACCATTATTGAGGTGCTTACCTCTGATTTTAACGGCAAGGAGGCTTCCCTTGCCACGGTGATGGAGGCACGCCCCCACATTTTTAACCACAATTTGGAGACCGTGGAGCGGCTCTCCCCCTTGGTGCGTTTCCGCGCCAAGTACCGACTCTCGCTGCAAGTGCTCAAGCGCGCGCTGGAAATGGCACCCGGCATGGTTGTGACCAAGAGCGGTATCATGCTTGGCCTTGGCGAAACGCGCGATGAAATTGAACGAACCATGGATGACCTGCGTGAGCATGGTGTCACCGTGCTCACCATGGGGCAGTACCTGCGCCCCTCACCCCGCCACCTGCCGGTGATTGATTACCTGCGCCCCGAGCTCTTTGATGAACTGCGGGAAGTGGCTCTCTCCAAAGGCTTCCGCCACGTGGCCAGCGGCCCTCTTATTCGCTCCTCGCACCATGATGCCAACTTCCGCCCGGAGCTGGACATCTTGGATGCCATCAATGCAGATCTGCGTGCCCGAGGCGAAATCGCACCCGAGTAAATCTTCCCACACCACCTAGTATATGCTGACTGAAAACATAACCGATGCTGAAGCCACGCTTGAGGCCCGATATGGTTGCGATACCTTCGGAATCAAGACGATGGAAAAGTACCTTTCAAAGAGCGCCTTCAAGAAGATGATGCTCACTATCCAGAAAGGTGGCAAATTGGACATGAGCATTGCGGATGAAGTGGCTCAAGCCATGAAAGTGTGGGCCCTGTCCAAAGGTGCTACCCACTACACCCATTGGTTCCAACCCCTCAGCGATGCCACGGCTGAAAAGCACGACTCTTTCGTGGAGCCCGACCGCAAAGGGGGCATGATTTGCGAGTTTACCGGCAAAAATCTGATTCAGGCGGAGCCGGATGCCTCCTCATTCCCCAGTGGAGGTATTCGCGCCACTTTCGAGGCTCGTGGCTACACCGCATGGGACCCCACCTCTCCTGCATTCATCAAGCGCACGGCCAGTACGGCTACCCTCTGCATTCCCACAGCATTCTGCTCCTACACCGGTGAGGCCTTGGATAAAAAGACCCCGCTCCTGCGGTCTATGGTAGCCGTGGCCAAGCAGACAACACGCGTCCTCAACTGCTTTGGTATTGAACCCAGCTGCGTGGAAACCAATTTGGGGGCAGAGCAGGAGTACTTCCTTATCGACCGCAACCTTTACCTCAAGCGCCCGGATCTTATCGAAACAGGTCGCACGCTCTTCGGTTGTTTGCCACCCAAGCACCAGCAGATGGAAGACCATTACTTTGGCTCTATCAAAGAGCGCGTGCTTGAGTTCATGACCTCGGTAGACCACGCTCTGTGGGATTTGGGTGTACCCTCTAAAACCCGCCACAATGAGGCGGCCCCCGGCCAGTTCGAAATCGCTCCCCTCTATGAGGCATGCAACGTGGCTGTGGACCACAATGTGATGATTATGGATGTGCTGGAGCGCCAGGCCCTCAAGTTTAACTTGGTGTGCCTCTTGCATGAGAAACCCTACACCTCGGTGAATGGTTCCGGCAAGCACAACAACTGGTCGCTTTCCACCCCCGAGATGGGTTCGCTCTTCTCCCCGGGCAAGACTCCGCACAGCAACAAGCTCTTCCTCACTTTCTTGGCCTGCGTTATTCAGTGCATTGATAAGCATGCAGACTTGCTGAGAGCCTCCATTTCCAAGGCCGGTAATGATCACCGCCTTGGTGCAGCAGAGGCCCCGCCCGCCATCATTTCCATCTTCTTGGGGGATGAACTTACCGACATCATCAACCAAATCAAGCAAGGTGGTGCCCAGTGCTCGGCCTCCAAGACCACCATGGAATTGGGTGTAGATATCCTGCCGGAGTTGCCCAAGGATACTGCAGACCGCAACCGTACTTCTCCCTTTGCTTTCACTGGCAATAAGTTCGAGTTCCGCGCCGTTGGTTCCTCGCAAACCTGTGCTTGGCCCATGACTGTACTCAATACTATCATGGCCGAAGCGTTGGATGAAGTGGCCACCCTGTTGGAGCCTGTAGCCGGGACTCCCGCTTTCAACAAAACGCTGCAAAATATCCTCAAGGATATGCTCACTGCGCACGATCGCGTGGTGTTCAACGGCAACGGCTACTCCCAAGAATGGGTGGAAGAAGCAGCCCGCCGTGGTCTGCCACACATCAAATCCACACCCGAAGCGTTGGAGGTCCTCTCCCGAGAAGATTCCATTGCCCTCATGGAGAAATATGGCGTGCTGTCCCGCTCTGAGCTATTGGCTCGTAAGGAAATACAGATGGAAAACTTTGAGAAGTTGATTGATATTGAGGCCAAGACCTGCCTCAATATGCTCAACACCATCTACATGCCCGCCATTGCCACCCAAATGAGTGAAATATGTAACACGGTGCTCAATATCCAAGCTTCCGGTATCAAGTCCGGCCTCAAGGCTGCTTCCCACCGGGCAGAGGCCATCGGTGCTCTTTACGATGAGCTGCCCGAGAAAGTGGAAGCTCTGCAAAGCGCTATTGCAGAAGGTGACCCCGTGCGCATGCGTGCCGCAATGGAAGATGCCCGCGAAACAGTGGATGCGCTGGAAGCTATTGTAGATGCAGAGTTGTGGCCCGTGCCCACCTATGCTCAAATGCTCAATATACACAGTAAATAAGGCCCTATTCCATCTTTCAAAAGCGCTTACCATGCCGGTAAGCGCTTTTTGTGTCATAATGCAAAAATACCCCTTGACGCGCTATGAATCTGTGTTAGAATCGCCACGCGACTTGTCAAAAAACTTGACAAAAAGCGTAAAGGGTGGAGTATACACTCAATTTTTCTGTCCATATCATGTCTACGCCAAAGAAAAAGCAGGAGAAAGCCTCTCAAAAGTCTGTTGCTGAGAAGAAAGTGAACAAAGCAGAACCCCAAAAGACGGAGAATAAGGCTTCTGCTACCAAGTCCGCCACCAAACCCGCTGCTAAGAAAGCCCCCGCCAAGGCCGAGCCTAAGAAGCCCGCAGCCAAGAAGGAAGCCGCCCCCGCCAAGGCCGAGCCCAAGAAGCCCGCAGCCAAGAAGGAAGCCACCCCCGCCAAGGCCGAGCCCAAGAAGCCCGCAGCCAAGAAGGAAGCCGCCCCCGCCAAGGCCGAGCCCAAGAAGCCCGCAGCCAAGAAGGAAGCCACCCCTGCCAAGGCCGAGCTCAAGAAGCCCGCAGCCAAGAAGGAAGCCGCCCCCGCCAAGGCCGAGCCCAAGAAGCCCGCAGCCAAGAAGGAAGCCTCCCCCGCCAAGGCCGAGACTGCACCCGCCATCCCTGAGGAAGAAGAAAAGCCTGTGGCAGAAATGCAACCTGCTGATCCCAAAGTCAAAACTCCTTCCAAGTCCAAGAGCAAGCGCAAGAATACGTTCACTCCCCCCCGCGTCACCGCCAAGGATCTGCAAGATTATTTCCCGGACGATATCACCCTTAAAAATGCCTTTAAGAACCTCCTGGCCCTGGCCAAGAAGAATGGTGGCTACGTTACGGATGATGATATCTTCTCCTCCTTGCCCATGGAAGGCTACGAGGAACAAGACACCGAGCGCCTCTTCGAGCGTCTGCACGCTCTCGGCGTGGAAGTGCGAGATGAATCCGTCATTGTCCCCCTTTCCTCTGAGGATATATCCTCACTTCGCCGTGGTGATTCTGTCACCGGCAGCATTGTAGATACTCCCGGAGTACAGGAAAAAGTACGCGAACTCATCGTCTTGGCCATGGATCATGGCTACCTTACTTACGATGATATCAACGATGTGCTGCCCAAGGACATGATTAACCCCGCAGACCATGATGAAATCATGGAGCGACTGCGTGGCATGAACTTCGACATCATCGACCCCTCCGACGTGGACAACTACACAGACCGCCAGCGCCTGTCTGAAACCGGTGAGGAAGATGAATCTGAAAAACTGGAAGCCAAGCTCGATATCCTTGATGACCCCGTGCGCATGTACCTCAAGCAGATGGGGCAGAAGGAATTGCTCAAGCGCGAGCAGGAAGTCATCCTCTCCCGCCGCATTGACCAAGCAGAAAATGAACTGCAGAACCGCTTGCATAAATTCGGCATTGTCGCTATGCTGTACTTGGAGACAGCCCAGCGCATCCTGCAGAACAAGGAGCGTTTCGACCGCGTTGTGGCTGATAAAAACATCGACCACCGAGAGCAGTACTTCAAGGAGATTCAGCCGCTCATCAACAAAGTCTATGACCTGTACGATGATGCCCAAGCTGCATATAATCAACTGCGCAAGGCTCGCCGCCGCAAAAAGGGCGTAGAAGCCGCTGCCGATGAGTTCAACCGACTCCTTGAGGAACTCGATGTCCAGTACCGCCGTTTCTCCTTTAAGGGCAAGGTGTATGAGGACTTCGTTACACGTCTCCGTGAAATCCGCCAGCGCATCATCAAGCTTCGCCGTACATACGAGGCTCACCCTGAAAACAAGGAAAGCCAAGAAGCCTTGGCAGAGTTCGAAATGCAGCTTTGGATGCCCATCCCCGAGTTCTTGGAAAACTACAAGGCCATGCGCGAAAGCATGAAAGAAGCCAAGGACGCCAAGAAAGAAATGATTGAGGCCAATCTCCGCCTCGTCATCTCCATCGCCAAGAAATACACCAACCGCGGCCTTGCCTTCCTCGACCTCATCCAAGAAGGCAACATGGGCCTCATGAAAGCTGTGGAGAAGTTTGAATACCGCCGAGGCTACAAATTCTCCACCTACGCCACATGGTGGATTCGCCAGGCTATCACCCGCTCTATTGCAGACCAAGCCCGCACCATCCGCATCCCCGTACACATGATTGAGACAATCAACAAGCTCATGCGTGTGCAGAAGAAGCTCGTGCAGGACTTCGGCCGCGAACCCACGCCCGAAGAAATCTCCAACGAATGTGGCATGGCTGTGGAGCGCGTGCGCAGCGTCCTCAAGATGGCTCAGCAGCCCATCTCCATGCAGCAGCCTGTGGGTGATTCGGATGACACCTCTTTCGGTGACTTCTTGGAAGACAAGAGCGCAGAAAACCCCATGGATGGCGCCGCTTTCAACTCCCTGCGTGAGAAGCTTTCCGGTGTGCTTAATACCCTCAACGAGCGTGAGCGTGCCGTCATCGAGCAGCGATTCGGCCTCAAAGATGGCAACCCCCGCACCCTCGAAGAAGTGGGCCGCCAGTTCAACGTCACCCGCGAGCGTATCCGCCAGATTGAAGCCAAGGCCCTCCGTAAACTGCGTCACCCAACGCGTATTGGCCAAATCAAGGGCTTCTTGGATTCCACCGTCTCCTAAGCCTGCCTAGCCAAAGGCACCCGCCTTTTTCCCCGCCCGGACAGCGTGCATTCCCGCGTGCTGCCCGGGATTTTTTGTTACTGTGTGGTTGCATTGAGGGGATAACCTGCTAGAATCAACTCGTCAAATTGAGGTATGGAGAGATAAAAACGGGAATAAAGTCCAAGGACGGAGGAAAAGCATTGTGCAGGAAATGCTTACCAAAGTGCTGGCGCTGAATCGTCAAAATTTTGCGGTGCGCTTGCAGCTAGAGCTGGTGGAGAAGTACTCTCGCCCTGAGACTTATCTTTGTTTGAACCAAAGTTCGGCAGAGATACGAGAAATAGCACCGCTCATTCAGCCGGATGATGATGCAAGCGCGCTGAGTGTCGATAACTTACTCTACGGGTCGTGTTGGCTTACTTGGACGGGCAAAGTAAAGGGATAAAGCACGGCATACGGGAATTGCGCCGCAAGGTGTCCGCCAATGCCGGGGTCGCTTGATTTTTCAATCACAAGATGAACAAAATCCCTGCTTGCTAAGCGAGGGGATATGTGGTAGAGTGAGAGGGAGAAAAGGAAACAACGAATTTCACCGGATAACGACATGTCAAACGCAACGGCTTTCTTGGGTGCGAGCACAGTGCTGGGACGGTACTGGACGAAGCGGCGCTTTTTTGATTATTTGATTGATAAGGAGAACTTTCGGTTGACGTTTGGGCGGAGTTTTCGGATGATGGTCTATTTGGACAATGCGATAGCGAATGGCCCGGAACTGGTGAAGCAGAATGTGGAGGCGGATACGCAGGCGACCAATTATTTGATGAATCATTTGGCGGATATCAAGCCGGAGTTCACGGTGTTTGTGACGACGTGTGATATGCTGGCCGAGGATGCGGATGAGAATACGCCGGTGCTGGAGAAGAGCGATGACCCGTATGTGCAGAACCGCATCAATATGTACCGCGAGCTGAACCGCCAGTATGGGCGCGTGCTGAATGTACATTTGCCGGAGCTGGTATCCCCGGCATACACTGGGTACAGTAAGTTGATGGATATCATCCAAAACCCGCCGCCCGGTAAGAAGACGCTGCCCTTGGCGCCGCTGGAGATGCACCAGCTTTATATTGCGGATCGTATTATGGGCGATGTAGAGCGCTGTATCCCGTTGGGCATACCGTCCATTATCCCTGCGATGCCACCGCTGACGACGATGGAGGTGCTGGAGGCACTGGCTCCGGATTTGCTGGATAGGCTGCCGGCGCACAAGCCGGAGGATCCCCGCGGCTCTTGCCGCAAGTCCATCCATTCCTTCCAGTGGTTGGACCCGAAGGACGGGTATTTGGTGACGAAGGAAGACCAGCTGGAGTTGTTGGGCTTTTACTTTGGTCCCAATGCGTTCTGATGCAATGAGGGGGCTGTGGCAGAGATTGGGGTCGCAGTTTGTGCGCTTTTTTGTGGTGGGGGTAGCCGCCACGCTGGTGCATTGGGGGGTATATGTGGGGCTCAACCGCTTGTTGGGGCTGTGTGCCGCGGATGCGTTGGCACTGAGCGTGACGTACTCTGTGGGATATGTGGTGAGCTTTGTGGGCAATTATCTGGCGTCTTTGCGCTGGACTTTTAGGACGAAAGGAAGTGTGGGGAAGGGAGCCGGATTTGCGCTGAGCCATGCGGTGAATTATGGCATGCATGTGGGGCTGCTCAATTTGTTCCTGCTCTGGGGAGTGGGGGAGGCGATGGTGCGAGCGCTGGAGGCTCTGGTTCCGAGGCTGGTGCGAGCGTTTCCCCTGTTGGGGGAGGCGGATACGCTGCTGCCGCTTCCTGTCTTTTGCGTGGTGGTGCCCATCAATTTTTTGATGGTACGCTTCTTTTTAACGCAGGGTGATAAGAAGGACGTGGAGCTTAGCTGAGGGCAAGGTATCCGCTTTTAATGAATTTGCAATTTTAAATGCGATTTCACCATTTTTCAATAGGTTTAGCCGGGGAGAAATGAGAAAAAGCTTGACTAAATGAAGAGCCTCTGATACGCTGCGCGGCGATATGGCAAAAGTTCCCGTTATTCAGCTTCGCAAGGGTCACGCCGTGAATTACAACGGCGATATCTGTGTTGTGCGTGAGAGCCAGCTCAAGACCCCTCCCCGCATGGCTTCCTATGTGCAGATGACCATCCGCAGTATTGCTACTAAGAAGGATTACAACCTTCGCCTCACCTCCAACGATTTCCTCGAGGGTGTGATGCTCAGCCGTGAGGAGATGGAGTTCTCCTATGTGGACGGTATGGGTTACCACTTCCTGAACACGGAGACCTACGAAGATGTGTGCGTGAGCGAGGATATCGTGGAGCCTGTGAAGGATTACCTCATTGAGGGTAATACCTACATCCTCCTTTTCACCGATGAAATCGTGTGCTCTATCGAGTTGCCCGCCGCTATCACCATGGAGGTGGCCGAGGCTCCCGAGGGTGTGAAGGGTAATTCCGCCAACAATGTGTACAAGAGCGCTACGATGACCACGGGTCTCGTGGTTCAGGTGCCTCTCTTCATCTCTGCCGGGCAGCGCATCTCCGTGAAGACGGAAGATGGTACTTACCTGGGCCGTGTGAACAACTAAAGCACACTGTTGTACAAACCTCTTTCTGAAAAAGGGCGAGCCTGTTTGAGGCTCGCCCTTTTTGCTATCTCTGTTTGGGGAAAATAAGTGCGCGCTTTTAACGAAGGGAGAGGAAATCGCGGATGCGAGGATTATCGCTCGTTTTGAGGGTGTCCGGCGGGGCATCTGCCACGAGTTTGCCATCTGCCAGGAAGATGATGCGGTTGGCCAGTTCCATAGCGAAGTCGATATCATGGGAGACGACGAGCATGGTCATGCCATCGTTGGCGAGTTCGCGCATGAGGTTTTCTACCTCACCCACCATTTCGGGGTCGAGCGCAGAGGTGGGTTCATCGAAAAGAAGCACCTCCGGATTCATGGCGAGGGCACGCACGATGGCAACGCGTTGTTTTTGACCGCCTGAGAGCTGGGAAGGGTAGGCTTGTGCCTTGTCCTCCAAGCCTATGCGGTGGAGAAGTTGCAGGGCAAGCTCGCGTGCCTCTGCGTGTTTCATGAGCCCGCAGTTGGTGGGCGCGAGGGTGATGTTGTCCAGAATAGTGAGGTTTGCAAAGAGGTTGAAATGCTGGAACACCATGCCTACGCGGCGGCGGTAGAGGTTGAGCCCGTGTTCCGTGGTATCAACGGGTTCTCCGTGAAAGAGTACGCGTCCGGAGCTGGGAACCTCCAGAAAGTTCATGCAGCGCATGACGGTACTCTTGCCCGCTCCGGAGGGCCCCAAGAGGAAGACCACTTCTCCTTTTTTGACACCGAAAGACACATCGGTTATCACGCGGTGGCCGGCAAAGTCTTTGGTCAGGCCTTGTATCTCCAGAATGGTGGGATCAGCGTTCATTTTTCTTGAGACGGGTTTCCAGTTTTTTGAGGAGCTGGCTCAGGCAGACCACAACGATGAGGTAGATGAGAGCCACGGCGATGAGGGGCAGGAAGGCATCGTAGGTTTGACTGCGGATGATATCGCCACCTTTGGTGAGGTCTTGCAGGGCGATGTAGCCGCAAACGCTGGTTTCTTTGAGAAGGACGATGAATTCATTACCTAGGGCGGGTAGCACGTTTTTGAAGGCTTGGGGGAGGATGACGGAGCGCATGGTTGCACCGTAGCTCAGGCCCAAGCTGCGGCCTGCTTCCATTTGCCCGCGGTCTACGGCCATGATGCCCGAGCGGATGATTTCTGCCACATAGGCTCCGCTGTTCACGCCGAAGGCCACGATGGCTACCAGCACTTTGCTGACATCTACCGCTGCGAAGATGACAAAGTAGATGATGAGCAGCTGTACCACCACGGGGGTGCCACGCACAACGGTAAGGTAAAGGTGGCAGAGAATGTTGAGTACTTTGTGTCGCCCTGTTTGGTCGTGTGTGCTGCGGATGACGGCGACGAGGAAGCCGATGCCAAGCCCCATGAGTACGGCGCAGAAGGAAATCTCGATGGTGACGAGGAAGCCGTTGAGCAGGTATTTCCAGCGGCTGTCTTTCACAAAGTTGATTTCAAAGGAGTGCGCCAGCCAAGTCTTAAAGCCGGATGTTTGTGTGGCTGTTTCTGTCTTATCTTTGCCTTGGTATTTGGCTGTAATGGCGGCCATGGTGCCATCTAACTGCATCTCCATGAGTGTCTTGTTGAACAAGAGAAGCAACTCCGGGCGGTTCTTGCGTATGGCCATGGCGTATTCCTCCGATGCTAAGGAGGTGGGCAAAATGAGCAAGCCGGCATTGCGAGCGACATGCTCTTGTGCCGGCGCACTATCCAGCACCACGGCATCTATCTTACCGGTGGCAAGTGAGGCCACGGCCAATGCTCCGTCTTGGAATCGCTCCGGCTCACCAATGTTGGTGGTGACGTAGGTATCCCCCGTAGTGCCGTGTTGTACGCCGATGCGGCGGCCTTTGAGGGCATCTGCGCCGGTGATGTCGGAGCCCTCACGCACGATGATTACTTGGTCTGCCTTGACGTAGCTGGAGGTGAAATCAATTTGCTTTTTGCGATCCTCTGTGACGGTGATACCGGAGGCCGCAACATCTGCTTTGCCGGTTTGCACGGCGGCAATGACGGAATCGAAAGCCATATCTTCAATGATAAGCTCCAGATTGTTGCGACTGGCAATTTCTCGCACCATGTCGGCATCTATGCCCACAATTTCACTGCCTTGATAGAATTCGTAGGGCGGGAAGGTGGCATTCGTCACCATGATAAGCTTCCGGTGGCTTTCCTCTTTCTCACCGCAGGCTGTGAGAAAGGTGAGCACGCATGCCAGAAGCAGAAGGATGTATTTTTTACAGGGGGAGGCTGACATGTAGTTGTTGTGTACAGTATGGCCTAGGATGGGGCCGGTCTTTTGAGGAGGATAGGGCAGGGGAATATCACGGAGCATCTACAAGCACCTCTCGGGCCCTGGTGGCGCCTTGGGGCGGTGAGATGACACCTCGCTCTTCCATCATATCCATAATTTTGGCCGCTCGACCGTAGCCGATGCTGAATCGGCGCTGGAGCAGGGATGTACTAGCCTTTCGCTCTGCCACAACGAGGTTAACGCAGCGGGTATAGAGCTCTGCGTCTTCATCGCTCACCCCCTTGCCACCGATACGGCCTCCGTTGTCGGCACCGCCGCCTGATGCAGAGTTATCGCTATTGTTCATTTCGGCTGTTACGCCTTGTTCAAAGTTTTGTTTGGCGTGGCTGGCGCAGAACTTGATGATGGAGGCAATTTCTGCATCGGACACGAATGCGCCCTGAGCGCGTGTAAGCTTGGTGATACCGGCCGGGGGCAGGAAGAGGAAGTCACCCTTGCCGAGCAGATTTTCTGCACCTGTCATGTCCAATATGATGCGACTATCCAACGGGCTGGATACCTTAAGCGCAATACGGCTGGGAATGTTGGCTTTAATCATACCCGTCACCACGTTGGCGCGCGGTGTCTGTGTTGCTACGACAAGGTGAATGCCGGCTGCTCGGGCTTTTTGGGTGAGGCGAGCAATGTAGTTTTCCAAGTCCTCTTTCACCACCATCATGAGGTCTGCCAACTCATCAATAAAGATGACGATATAGGGCAGCTTGCTGGGGATGCGTTCTTCCTCCTCAAAGTCGAACTCGTCTTGTTCTTCTTCTCCCAAGGGGACTTCTTCTTCTGCTTGGCGCTCAATTTCGCTGGCCATAGCCTCAATGGCTGCGTAATCGATAGGCTGGTCATCATCGTAGAATTCATCTTCCTCCGGCTCTGGTTCATAGTCCGGCGGGCGGTTGTTGAAGTCCTCGAAGTTGCGTACACCAATCTTACTGAAGAGTTTATAGCGGTGCTCCATTTCATTGACAGCCCAACGCAGCGCGCCAATGACACGCGCCGGATTGGTAACAACGGGGCATGCCAAGTGCGGCAGCTTCTTGTATGGCTGCATTTCTACTACCTTGGGGTCTACCAAGATGAGTCGCAGCTCATCCGGGCGGAATTTGTAGAGCATGGAAAGAATCATGCTGTTGATACAGACAGATTTACCGGAACCGGTGGTGCCGGCCACAAGGGTATGTGGCATGGCGGCCAAGTCGCCGATGACGGCATTGCCGTACACGTCTTTACCCAAGGCTACAGGAATGCGAAGTTTGGGATTGTGGAATGCATCGGATTGCAGTAGCTCTCTCAGGTAAACGGGCGATTTCGTAGCGTTCTCAAGCTCCACACCCACGGTGTTTTTGCCGGGGATGGGGGCGAGAATGTTCACGGATTTTGACTCTGTTGCGAGCATGAGGTCGCTGCTCAGGTTGGAGATACGGTTCACGCGCAGGCCCCGGGGCGGGAAAAACTCATAGCGGGTGATACTGGGACCGCGAGTAATATCCCCCGGTTCCACTGTGATTTTGAAATTTTCCAGCGTTTCAATAATACGCTGCTGCATGTCGTACATTTCTTCGCGCGCAGCGATGCCCACTTCCGGCGGCTCAGGGCGGTATGCCAGCAAATCGTACGGGGGAAGGGGATAGTCATCATACTGCTCGCGCGTGTCTTCTGGCAAGGGAGCCGGGACTGCTGCTTTGCGTGGTTTCTCTTCCTTGCGGGGGGAGGGTGCAGGCGCGGGCGAGGGCTCACGGCGCGGGGGCAGTGGTTTTGCCGGTGCGGGGGTGGGGACAGGTTCTTGTGTGCGAGTCGGGCGCGTATTGCGCTCAATTTCCTGCATGAGACGTTCATTGCGCGGCATTTGCTCCCGGCTGGGACCTTCCACACGCATATGGCTGTTAGTTTCGATTGCATCCTCGATGGGGCGCATCAAATCCAACAGATTGTCGCGCGAGGCAGAGATGGTGGGAGTATTGCGTGTGCGCGCCGTGGGGGGCAACTGTGTCGATACGCGTTGCTTGTCGTTTTTGATTGCTGCTTCAATCTGCTCTGCAAAGGGGCGGGGTAGTTCGTGTTCTTCCTCCTGTGGCGAGGCTGGCGGCGGTGGTGTAGGGGCTTTGCGTGGGGGAAGTGGTTGCTGTTCCCTCTCGCGTTCGCGAGGTTGCTCCGGAAGCGGCCTACGCCGTGCCGGTGGAAGAGGCTGCCGAACGGGCTCTTCTTCCATTTCAAGTGGCAAATCTCGCTGGTTGCGTGGTGGTTGTTGTCCGCCGTCGATGGGACCAAGATTTTCTATTTCCTGTCCTTTCAACTTCCACTCGCGGTCTGCTTCATCCAAGGCTTGTTTGCGAAGTCTGCGGTTTTCTCGCCATGCTGCATAGATGTTGCCTAAATCTTTCTTTGTTGCGTTGCAGACATCTTGGGGGGTGAGGCGTGCAAAATAGATGACGGCGAGGGCGTGAATCAACAACAAAAGGGTGATTCCGTAGTACTTACCGGCCAACTCCTCTACCAAGCAGGTGCCGTCCAAGTATCCCAGCTTGCCTCCGGGACTGCTGAGTGCCAGTTTATCTGCCCACTCCGTGAGAATCCAAGGTTGAATGGCTAAGACAGCGCATGCGCTGATAACCATGACGAAAAGTGCAATCCATTGCTTGACCCTGCTTTGCAGAGGATACATCATCATGGCTATGCCCATGATGGGAAGCAGGAGCAGAAGATAGATGGCGGCGGCACCCAAAAAAGCATACATGATACCGGCAAGATAGAGGCCGATAAGCCCTAGTGCATTGGTGCAGGGGACTTTTGCTGCGGCTTCTGCCCCCTCCGGGTTGAGAAGACTCCATCCCATTTCGTTGATATTGTACGTATAAAGCGCAGCTACCATGAGCAGGCAGACAATAATAATGCACGCTCCGGCCACGCGTTGGGGCCAGGTTTTGGGTTCCGGTGCATTGTAGATGGGATTGTGGTACATGGCTGCGTGGACATGTTAGCTTCCCGTGCTTCATTCTGCAAGTTCAAAGTATGTCAGACGCCGGAGATATTGCGTATTAAATGGTAGGTAAAAATGTGATTTTTTGGTTAAGATATTGTTTCTGCTTGAAGTATGCGCTTTGCTGTGCTAGATAATAGAACACTAACACCACGCATTTAGTCATGAAACGTACGCTGACAGTCATTCCCTTCATATTTGCTGCCACTTCCGTGTATGCTCAAACTCCGGCTGAGTCAACGGTTGCTCCGGAAGAATCGGCAGAGGTTGTTGCGGTGCCGGAAGAGGAGGTGCCAGTGGTGGAAGCTGTGGAAGAAGAGTCTACTACAACACAAAAAGAAGAGGCAACACATGAGCAGAGCTCTCCGGCTGTGCCACAGATGACTGAGCAGCAGCTTTTGAAGGAAATGACGCTGCAACTGAGCCAGCTTGTATCTATTTTGTCCACGGTGAGAGATGACAAAACGGCCGAGAATGTGGCTGATGAGGTAGAAGCGATGATGGATAAGCTGTTTTCTGTTGATTATGCTCAGATGGACGGTGTGGATGAAGAGGTTGTGGCGGCCGGCCTTGCAGATTTGTTCAATGATTTGGAGTTGCAGGTTTCTCGCTTGTATGAAGAGGATTTTTATGGCAACGCTGACCTGAAAGAGACATTCGGGGCAGATGATGGGGAGGATTCACTGGTTGAGCCGGATTAAGCTTCCTTCTTTCGTTTTGTATGGATACGTAAAAAAGCCGCTGAGAGACAGCGGCTTTTTTGTTGAGTCTTCTTCGTGTAGAATAATATTTATCTTCTGCGACGTAACTTATTATAGTCCAAGATGGCGAGCTGTTTGGCAATGCTTGCTTCCAGATAGGTTTGTTCTTCGCGGGAAAGGACGGACGAGCTGTTCTTGAGTGCTTCCTGTGCTTTGGCAATGGCTGTTTCGATGCTGGTAGTATCAATATCGGCATCCTCCAATGCGGTATCAGTCACAAGCATGGCATCGTCTCCTTCTACTTGAAGAAAGCCCCCACCAATAAAAAGGCTGCTGCTTTGCCCGGCGGTGGTGCGGTACGTCAGCTCACCATTGCCGACAGCAGCGATGATGTCTGTGTGCCCCGGCAGAATTTCCATCTCGCCTTCTGCTGACAGAAGGTGAATGCTGACCACATCTGCCTCCAAAGCGGTACGCAGGGGGGTAATGATTTTGAAGTGAAGTGCCATGATGATGAGCTATCAGGATTTTTCGACGGTATCGATACCGCCCTTCATGTAGAAGTTGCCTTCCGGTACGGAGTCCCACTTGCCATCCAAGATTTCGCCGAAACCTCTCACCGTCTCTGCTACGGGTACATACTGACCTTGGATGCCGGTGAATACTTCGGCCACACTGAACGGCTGGGAAAGGAAACGCTGAATCTTGCGGGCTCGGCTCACGGTCAGCTTGTCTGCTTCAGAGAGTTCATCCATACCCAAAATGGCAATCATATCCTGCAAGTCTTTGTAGCGCTGGAGGGTTTGCTGCACACCACGTGCCACGCGGTAGTGTTCTTCGCCCACCAGCTCCGGTGCAAGTGCTTTGGAGGTGGAGGCCAGCGGATCCACTGCCGGGTAAATACCCTGAGCTGCCAATGCACGTTCCAGCACCACGGTGGAGTCCAAGTGCGAGAAGGTGGTGGCAGGTGCCGGGTCCGTCAAGTCGTCTGCGGGCACATAAACGGCCTGCATGGAGGTGATGGAGCCCTTCTTGGTGGAGGTAATACGTTCCTGCAAGCCGGCCATTTCTTCGGCAAGGTTGGGCTGGTAACCCACGGCAGACGGGGTGCGCCCCAGCAGAGCCGATACTTCGGAACCGGCCTGGGAGAAACGGAAGATGTTGTCTACAAAGAGCAGAACGTCTCGGTTTTCTTCGTCACGGAAGTATTCCGACATGGAAAGAGCCGAGAGGGCTACACGCAGACGTGCTCCGGGGGGCTCATTCATCTGGCCGTAAACGAGTGCTACCTTGGAATTTTCCGGGTGTTCTTGGTCAATAACGCCGGATTCACTCATCTCCATGTAGAAGTCGTTGCCTTCGCGAGTGCGTTCTCCCACACCGGCGAAAACGGAGAGGCCGGAGTGAGCCTTGGCAATGTTGTTGATGAGCTCCATGATGAGCACGGTCTTGCCCACACCTGCGCCACCGAATGAACCTGCTTTGCCACCCTTGAGGAAGGGGCAGATAAGGTCAATCACCTTGATACCGGATTCCAGCACCTCGGAGGAGGTTGATTGGTCTTCCAGCGTGGGAGCATCGCGATGAATCGGGTAGCGTTTAGCATCCGTCAGTTGCCCTTTTTCGTCCACCGTCTCACCCAATACGTTGAAAATGCGTCCCAGTACTTTGGGCCCAACCGGCACGGAAATGGGGGCACCTGTGTCGATAACAGTCATACCGCGCTTAAGACCATCCGTAGAGCTCATTGCTACAGTGCGAGCCCAGCCATCGGGCAGGTGCTGTTCTACTTCAAGTACGAGTTTAGTCGGCACGCCATTGACTTCATACTCAACGGTGAGGGCGTTGTAGATGGCGGGCATCTGCGTTTGGGAGAAGTCGACGTCAACCACGGCGCCGATAATCTGTACGATTTTACCTGTGTTCATGTTTGGGAGGGGAAGGTGAGGGGGCTGAAGTGAAAATAAGAGGGATTATTCCATAGCCTTGGTGGCCGTGGTAATTTCAAGAAGTTCGTTTGTAATCTGCGTTTGGCGAGCCTTGTTGTATTCCAGCGTAAGTTCGCCGATAAGGGATTTTGCATTTTCTGTAGCGGCTTTCATGGCTACCATGCGGGCGGATTGCTCAGAGGCTTTGCCTTCCAGCACCATCTGGGTAATCAGGTTGCTGAAATAAAGAGGTAACAAAGCATTGAGCAGAGCTACAGGACCCGGTTCCAACAGGAAGTTGGTGTTCTCTGTATCCGGCATCTTATCCTGTTCTGCCACAGCAAGCAATTCCTCGCGGGTGATGGGCAAAATCTCTGCCAGCACCGGGCGCTGTACCATAATGTTGATGAACTTTTGGTATGCAACGCTCACGCTGTTGTAGGTGCCATCGGTAAAGCCCTTCCGGATAAAATCAAAGACCGGTTTCAAATCGGCTTCACTAAAGGTATCACCCAAGGAAAAACTGGCTACCAGATTGCGCCCGCACCGAGTTAATTGTGGATTCAATTTTGAACCGATGGTGACGTAATCTGCATCTGCCGGGCATTTGGAGATGACTTCTTTGAGGAGGTTGGCGTTCAACCCGCCACACAGCCCGCGGTCTGTGTTGACCACAATTACCAAGGGCTTGCCGGTGGTGCGGCGCTCCATGAGTGCTGCCGTTCCCTCTGTGATGGAGTCCTGCAGGTGCTTGAACACATTGGCAAGGGCACTGATATAACTGCGCCCTTTCAATGCGAGCTCCTGGGCACGGCGCATTTTGGCAGACGCAACCATCTGCATCGCTTTGGTTATTTGCGATGTGTTGCGTACCGACTTAATGCGGCGTTTAATGTCTCTCAGGTTAGCCATGGTTTACTTCTTGAGGCGGGATTTGAAGTCGGTCATGAACTGGTTGAGCTGTTCATCAATAGCCGGGGTAAGGGCTTTTTCTGCATCGATGGCAGCCAGCAGCTCGGGTTTGTTGGTGGCGGCGTCTTCTTCCAAGGCCTTGCGTACTTCCTGAATCTTTTCCACGGGAACATCATCCAAAAAGCCTTTCTGGATGGCATAAAGATTGATTACTTCCATGGCGAGACTCTTGGGCTCGTATTGTCCTTGCTTGAAGAGCTCAACGATGCGGCGACCACGCTCCAATTTGGCACGAGTGGCGGCATCCAAATCGGAACCGAATTGAGCGAATGCCTGCAACTCTTCGAACTGTGCCAAGTCCAGTTTGACGGAACCGGCAAGCTTCTTCACAATCTTGGTCTGAGCGCTGGAACCCACGCGGCTCACAGAGATGCCCACGTTGATGGCGGGGCGCACACCTTGATAGAAGAGGTCGGTATCCAAGAAAATCTGGCCATCGGTAATGGAAATGACGTTGGTGGGAATATATGCCGATACGTCGCCGGCCTGTGTTTCAATGATGGGAAGAGCCGTGAGAGAACCACCCTTGCGGCCACCTTCGCTATTGATGCGTGCCGCGCGCTCCAACAAGCGGCTGTGCAGGTAGAATACATCACCGGGGTACGCCTCGCGGCCGGAGGGACGGCGCAGAATGAGGGATACTTGGCGGTAGGCCACAGCGTGTTTGGAGAGGTCATCATACACGATGAGTGCATCCTTACCTTGATCCATGAAGTATTCACCCATGGCGCAACCGGCATAGGGAGCCAGATACTGCATGGCTGCGCTATCGCTGGCCGAGGCCACAACGATGATGCTGTAGGGCATAGCTCCTGTTTCCTCCAGCTTGGCGACAAGGCGGGAAACGGTAGCGCGTTTCTGACCAATGGCTACATAGATACTGTAGAGAGGGCGGTGGCCGGGCAGCTTGCCTTCCTCTGCCATTTTGTTCTGGCGAGCTTGGGAGATGATGGTATCGGTTGCGATGGCTGTTTTGCCGGTGGAACGGTCGCCAATGATGAGTTCTCGCTGCCCACGACCAATGGGAATCATCGCGTCAATAGGCAGAATGCCGGTCTGAACCGGTTGGTTCACACCCTGGCGGGAAATAATGCCGGAAGCAATTTTTTCTACGGGGTAGTATGCTGCAGCTTGTATGGGGCCTTTGCCATCCAACGGGTTACCCAAGGTGTCTACCACGCGTCCGAGAAGAGCTTCACCTACCGGCACCTGCAGCAAGCGGCCTGTGGTTTTGCAGGTGTCTCCTTCTTTCAGGTTGGCTCCGCTGCCAATCAAAATGGCACCCACTTCGTTTTCCTCCAGATTCATGGCCAACCCCATCACGCCACCGGGGAATTCAATCATTTCACTAAGCATGGCGTTGCTCAGGCCTTCTATGCGGGCCACGCCATCGCCGATGGATTTGATTGTGCCTACATTGTCGTTGGTGGCAGTTGTGGTGATGTTGCGAATCTGCGCTTCAAGTTCTTGTACGATGTTGCTCATACTTGGTCGGTGGTTAAAATGGGTTAAAAATCAGATGTGGGAAAGACGTTCAATACGGGTGCGAACGGAGGCATCGGTGATGTTGTCTCCAACCTTAACAGTCATGCCTGCGATAAGAGTGGGGTCTACAAGCCATTGGTAATTCAAACCTTTGTGGCGGGCATCCAAACGAGCGCGGATTTCGGATTGCTCAGCATCCGTCAACGGGATGGCGCTGGTGACAGTGGCGGTGTTTTTAGCCAGAGCCAAACGCACCAGTTCTGTAAAACCGGCGAGCAGAGCGACGAAGTTGCGGGGCTTGCGTTCGGTTATGCTTTCGGCAATCATGCGCACTTTGTCCTCTTGCAGGATGCCATCGGCATCCACGCACAGGCGCATTAATCGCCGTGCTTGTGCCTGTACTTCCTTGGTAATCTTCATGAGCGGCTTTCTGAGGAGTGAGGAAATATCAGAGAGAGCGGATAGCTTCAGCGTTGATGGCTCGGTGGTCTTCTTCTGTCAGCACCTTGCCTGTCACCTGTGCGGTGGCTTGTGCCAAAAGTGTAGCAAATTCACCCTTGAGCGCGGCTTTTTGCCGAGCCATATCGTGTTCAGCTTGTGTTCGAGCGTTTTCAATAATAGAGCGTGCTTCCGCAGAAGCTTTATCGGTCAGTTCAGTCTGCAAGCGGGAAGCTGTTTGCTTGGCGTGGTCAATTTCTTTTTTGCCGGACTCGCGGGCTTCATCCAAGATACGGGCTCCGGTTTCTTTCACTTCGGCCAACTCTTTTTGGCTGCGGGCGTGCATAGCTTCACCTTCCTCAATGCGCTGGCGGCGCTCCTCCAGCTGCTTCATGATGGGTTTAATGCCGAAGATAACGACAATGGCAACCAGCACGGAGAAAGCGATAAGGTGCGCAATAAACACCTCTTGATGTAGACCGAACTTGCTGATGAGTCCCTGAAGGTCTGCTGCTATGATAGGTGAAAACATGGTGGTGAGTCGGATGTTACCCGCTTGCGGGATGGTGGTTGGATATTCTGTAGATGGTGACGAGGGGAAGAGGGGCGTTCCCGAGCGCCCTTGCAGGCACCCGGGAATAATAAATGGGTTTAGCCCATGAAGATGGCAACGAATGCCACACCTTCCACAAGAGCTGCGAGAAGGATGGAAATGGTAAGAACCTTACCGAAAGAGGCAGGATTGCGGCCGATGGATTCGGCGGCTTTCATGCCAATGATACCAATGCCGATACCGGCACCGAGAACAGCCAAGCCGGACTTGGCGATAGCGCCCATTGCGGCGGCGTCTGCGAGCATGTCAATCATGGTGTTTGAGTTGTGTTTGTTGTTTTATGTTATCGCTGTGGTTTCACGTTTTGCTTCATGATCAACCACAGAGAAGGGGGTTAGTGTGCTTCTGCTTCTTCTTCCTCCCCACCCACTTGGGTCTTGAGGAAAATAGCTGTGAGCATCAGGAAAACGAGAGCTTGAACGAAACCGACGATAATTTCCAGAGCCATAAAGGGGAACATGGCCAGCCAGCCGTGAGCACCCATTTGTTCCAGAATGGCTTCGCCGGCGTAGATGTTACCGAAAAGACGAGCAGCCAGAGCTACGGGGCGCACGCAGATGGAGATGATTTCAATCAGGCCTACGAAGAAGAAAATGGGGAGCAGAGCATATTTGAGGAAACCCGTCAGTCCTCCCTTCGGGCCGAATGTGTGTGTAATGAAATGCCACGGACCTTGCTCACGCATTACCCATATAAACCAAAGAATGGAATAGAAGAAGCCCAAGAAAATAGTAGTATTCAAATCCGCATTTGCGCCACGGAAGAGCGGCTTGCCATTATATGTGATTTCTCCCACTCCGGGAATAAGCCCCATGTAATTGCTGACAAGAATCAACAGGAATACAGAAGCAAAATACCAAAAGTAGCGGCGTGCAAGATATTTGCCGGTAAGACTTTCTACGAAATTGTACAACAGCTCAAAAACCCACTCGACAAAATTTTGCAACTTGCCCGGTATGCGTTCCATCTTGCGGGTTGCGATGCGCAGGAAAACAGTAAGCACAATGACTGCCAGAGCAAACATGAAAAGGGAGTTGCTGATCGGCAGTGAGAATCCGGGCCACAACGGTATCTCCCACAGGATTGGAGCATCGGCTGATAAAGTACCATGACCATGCTCCGAAGCGGCAGCTATACCGCCTACCATCATTGTCGCAATTACCAACTTTTGTACAAAAGATTTCATCGTGTGTACCTCTAAAAATAGCACCCTAAATCTGAATCTGTCAAGCGGGAAATGATGACTAAATAGCTTTTTTGTTGGGTTTTTTCGCTTTCATCATTTTTTTCTGACATGTTATGGGAGATGATACGATGGGGGCTTGCTAGAACCTTTCTTCGTTACTAAGATGAAATCCGATGATACGCTTCACGTTATTGGGAATCCCCGTGAGCATACAGCCTGCCGTATTGCTCACGCTCAGCCTGCTGGGCTGGGTGTTTGCCGTAGAGACGGCTCCGGTGTGGTTGTGCGTAGCTCTTTTTGCTGTGGCGGGGTTCATCTGTCTACTTTCTCATGAAATGGGACATGCTTTGGTGGGGCGCATGCTGGGTGGAGGAAACCCTCGTGTCGTGGTATCGTGGTTGGGCGGAGATTGCTGCAATGCAGATGGTGTTTTCACTCGCATGCAAGGAGTGGTGATGACGGCAGCGGGGCCTCTTTTCACGCTTTTAGAAGCAGGGGTAGCAACTCTTTTGCTCTGCTTGCTGTGCGGAAATGTGCAGGATGGTTTGCACCTAGCTCACAGTGCTATTTTCGGAAAAATCCCAGAGGCCTATTTAGCGGCCTATTCTCCCTCGCTTCTTTTGTTTGCTGCATACATGGTGCAGGTGGGGTTTTGGTGGGCTGTAATAAACTTATTACCTATTTTCCCCTTAGACGGAGGGCAAATAATGCATGGACTCATGGATTCTCCGCGTCTCATGCACGTGATTAGCCTGTCTGTTGCGATAATCTGCATGCTTTTTTGTATGGCGATGGGCTTTTGGCTCATGATTATCTTCCTTGGTTTCTTGGCTTATCTAAATTATCGTTGTTTGTGGTTCACGTCGCATTAAAGGATTGACATTTTTCATTAAAAACATACTATCTCGCTATGGCTCAACAGAACGCAATATCTCCCACTCGCGCAGAGGATTTCCCCGAGTGGTATCAACAAGTCATTAAGGCTGCCGACTTGGCAGAAAATTCCGAAGTGCGCGGTTGCATGGTTATCAAGCCATGGGGCTATGCCATCTGGGAATTGATTCAACAACAGATGGATGCTGAGTTTAAGCGTACCGGACACACGAATGCTTATTTCCCGCTTCTCATTCCCGTCTCTTATCTTGAAAAAGAAGCAGAACATGCCGAGGGCTTTGCTACTGAGTGTGCAGTTGTGACTCACCACCGCCTTGAGGCAGTAAAGGACCCGGAAACAGGCAAAACTCGCATGATTCCTGCCGGGGAGCTGACGGATAAATATGTCATTCGCCCCACTTCAGAAACCGTGATTGGAGCGGCTTTCTCTCGATGGTTGGAATCTTACCGCGATTTACCCATCAAGGTCAACCAATGGTGCAATGTGATGCGCTGGGAAATGCGCCCCCGTATTTTCCTTCGTACGGCCGAGTTCTTGTGGCAGGAAGGTCACACCGCCCACGAAACCCGCGAGGAGGCAGAAGAAGAGACGGCCATTATGCACAAGGTGTATGAGGATTTCCAGCGCGATGTGTTGGCAGTACCCTCCATCCCCGGTGAAAAGACTGAGCATGAACGCTTCCCCGGAGCCGTGCGAACCTTTACGGTAGAAGCTATGGTACAGGATCGCAAGGCCATCCAAGCCGGCACGTCTCACTTCTTGGGTCAGAATTTTGCCAAAGCTCAGAATATCTGCTTTGCCGGGCGCAACAACGAACGCCAGTTTGCATGGACGACTTCGTGGGGTGTCTCAACCCGCATGATTGGCACGCTCATCATGGCTCACTCGGATGACGATGGCCTCGTCTGTCCGCCCCGCGTGGCACCTCGACAAATTGTCATTATCCCGGTTACACCCAAGCCTGATACAAAACAGGCCATCCTCGACCACTGTGAGGCATTGGCTGCTAAATTGTCGGCCATGAGTTTCCACGGTATGCCCTTGCGTGTGCAGGTGGATACCCGTGATTTGAACGGTGGAACCAAAAAGTGGGAGTGGGTCAAGAAGGGCGTGCCTGTGCGAGTTGAAATTGGCCCGCGTGACTTGGAAAAGGGCTCAGTATGCGTTTGCCGCCGCGACCAAGCCAGCAATGAAAAGAACTTCATGGACGAAGCCACATTTGTTGATAGTGCGGTGCAACTGCTGGAAGATATTCAGAATGCACTCTTGCAGCGCCAACTGAATTTCCGAGACAGTCATATTCGCCCGTGCTCATCGCTGGATGAACTCAAGTCCAACTTCTCCGGCGAGGGCGATGCGGATTGGCTGTTGTGCCCATGGGACGGTAGCCCCGAAGAAGAAGAAGAACTCGCCAAGAGTCTGCGTATTTCCATTCGCTGCATCCCACATGGTGAGATGGGTGTTGGCCCGGCAGCTCCCTGCATTCTGACAGGGCGCCCCACCACTCGACGCGTGCTGTGGGCTCGCAGCTATTAAACGAGGTTCCCCATTACTTTTCAACGAGGCCGGGATTCAGGAAAGTCCCGGCCTCGTTAGTATTCGTCCGAAAAAGTAATATGAATTGGCCTTTTATGCCGTGTAAAGCGCGTTTTAGCTTGTCAACGCCACCAAAATGTGTATATTATAGGCGCGTAACGTTATGAATATCCAACCGAAATTCACGCCCGTACTGGATCCGGCCTTCGTTGCGCCGGTGCTCTGGAATAAAGCCTTCGAGGAAAAAGTTGCTGCCACTCCCGGTTCTCATACGGTGGATTTGGCGCTTACCCGTCTGGATGGTACCTGCTTCCGCTGGAGTGGTAAGATTCTGCCCCAGGAAGGTGAAAATATTGCCCTGAACAACCAGTATATTGAACGCATTGTCAAGTTCTTGCTCTGGATGAAGGGTGGTTGCACCATCCTTGTTGCCGGCGATGACCAGATTGCTGATATGTTGGCCGCAACATACTGCGCCGGTGGTGCCCGTGAGTTCGATTGGGATTTCATTGGCAAGAAAATTTATGATCAGCCCATTGAGGTGAAGAAAGTTGCTTGCGCATGCGAACTGCCTGCTGAGAATTCAACATCTGTAGCGCTGGGACGCAACTTGGATGGCTATCGCATCGGTTTCGACCTGGGTGGCTCTGACCGCAAGTGTGCTGCTGTTGTCAATGGTGAAGTGGTATACTCCGAGGAAGTTGTGTGGGATCCCTACCACCAGAAAGACCCCAACTACCAGTTGGAAGGTGTAGATGATTCCTTGCTTCGCGCAGCCAAGCATTTGCCCCAAGTAGATGCAATCGGCGGTTCTGCTGCCGGTGTGTATGTGAACAGCGAACCCCGTGTGGGTTCCCTCTTCCGTGGTATTTCTCCTGAGGATTTCCAGAATGTCATCCGTCGCATGTTCTACACGCTCAAAGATCGCTGGAGCGAACGCATGGGCAAGGAAGTTCCCTTCGAAGTGGTGAATGATGGTGAAGTGACGGCTCTTGCCGGCGCTATGGGCATGAATGACGATGCCGTACTCGGCATTGCTATGGGTACTTCGCTTGCTGCCGGTTATGTAGACCCCGAAGGGCACATCATGCCCTGGCTCAACGAGTTGGCTTTCGTGCCCGTGGACTACCAAGAAGAGGGCGGCGTGGACGAATGGTCTCGCGACAAGGGTGTGGGTGCTATGTACTTCTCCCAGCAGGCCGTGGCACGTCTTGCTCCCCGCGCCGGGTTTGAATTTGGGGATATGCCCTATCCCGAGCAGCTCAAGAAGGTTCAAGCAGCCATGCTTGAAGGCGATGACCGCGCTCGTAAGATTTATGAGACGATTGGTGTGGAGTTCGGTTACACCATTGCGTACTTTGCTGATTTCTATGCCGTACGCAACCTCCTCTTCCACGGTCGCGTAGCAACGGGTGAAGGTGGCCAGATTATTATCGACAAGGCCAACGAAGTCCTCAAAGCCGAGTTCCCGCAATTGAGCATTACTCTTTGCGTACCCGATGAAAAGACCAAGCGTCATGGCCAGGCAGTAGCTGCTGCCTCTCTGCCTAAGCTGGCCTAATCTTATTTTTTCCGGAGGGCAGGGGAATCGTGATTAAATTCCCCCGCCCTCCTTTTTTATTTACATATCTTACACATAACAGACAAGCTCCGTGAAAGCGGCTGAAATATGGAAATGTCCGCAGTGTCAATCTGCTGTGGATATATCAGAACAGGGGTTCATGGCCGAAATTATGTGCCCTGAATGTGGTATGGTGAATACTGTACACACTGTTCTGCATAATTTTCGTTTGGAGAGGGTGCTGGGTGTGGGGGGGATGAGTGTCGTACTCCAGGCGCGGGATATGGTGTTGAATCGCACTCTGGCAGTAAAGGTACTCAAAGATTCTTACCGGGATAATCCGGATCGCGTGGCGCGCTTTGAAAAAGAGTGTGCCCTTATGGCAAGAGTGCGTCATCCCAATGTTGTATCAGTGTATTCGGCCGGTGAGGCTCATGGGCAATTTTATATTGCCATGGAGTTGGTGGAAGGCCAGAACTTGGAGTTGATGGTATCGCCGTTTCAGCCGATGGCTCCGCTCAGGGCTCTTTCTATTGTGCGCCAAGTAGCAAGGGGATTGAGTGCTGCGAATAAGGCCGGCCTGTTGCACCGAGATATAAAGCCTGGTAACGTGTTGGTGACTCGTGCAGGAAGAGCCAAAGTGCTGGATTTTGGCCTTTCATTGGGCAAAGAAGATGCAGATACGGAAGAAACCATCTGGGCGACTCCCTTCTATGTGCCACCGGAAACGCTTTTGCGGCAGCCGGAGGATGTGCGTACAGACATTTATGCGTTGGGGATGACTTTGCGATTCCTGTTAAGTGGGTGTGAGAATTTCCCGAATGTTCCTCAGTCTGCACAAGAATTACTAGAAAGTAAGAAAAACTTACCTCGTCCGGTTCCTGCAGAATTCGGGATTGATGAGTCATATGCAGATCTCGTCGAGCATATGACTGCTTATGATATAAATAAGCGACCTACCGGATATGAAGATTTGCTTCAGGAGATAGATGAAGTGCACAAAGCTCAGAGGGCTTACGAATTTGCGCGTTCTCCTATCGGTAAAGCAAAGAGAAGTCGGCGGCAGTTTGTATATGGCATTATAGTTTGCCTGTTGGGAATGATTTCTGCTCTTATCGCCTATTTTGTTTGCGAGCCCGAGCCACAGCATAAAGCACTCATCGCGCCAAATACGGCTACTTATGCCGGAAAGGACGAACAACAACTCGTAGAAGCAGAAAATTTGTTAAATCAGGAGCAATACGAACAAAGTGCAGAGGCATTCATCCGTTTAGCTCGTGAAGCAGAGGAGCCAGCTATAGGGGCGTGGGCTGCTCTCGTAGCACGCTATTATGCTAATTGTGACGTGTGTGGAGAACAATTAATTGAGGCTGAACACCTATTAGAAAAACATTTAACCAACGCCTCAAGCGGGTCTTCGGCCGGAGAGGATAGCATTGCTCAAATGCGCATTGTGCAAGAAGCAGCCAAACACCCTGCGCTCGATCATGTTCGTTTTGATAACAAGTCTCCATTGAATGCCATGCTGCAAGTGGCGCGCATGAAATACTTTGCATCCCAAAATGATACAAGCGGTGTAGAAGTTCAACGGGAGAAGGTTGCTGAAGTGATGGAAATGACACCTCCTCCGTATTCTCATTTAGCCACGCTTTTAAAGTCTTGGAATATGGCAGCCCATACCCCTAAAGTGGATTATGAAGCCCAGTTGAAAGACGCGATAGACCGCTATGATTTCGTAAAAATACAGAGATTGTGTGATATGCTGGCAAAGGGCGCCAACATGGAGATGAGTCGCAGACTGGAGGCCTACCATGAGATGGCTAAGGTAGGTGAAGCTGTTGATACGTTGTTGCAGAAGAAATATCCCTCTGAATTTTCATCCGAAATGCCCATTGAAAAGAAGCTGGTCTTACTGCAGCGATTGAACAATCCACGCTTGCTTGGGGAAATGCGCACTCTTTACAGTCTGTTGCAATCGGATTTGAAAACAGCCATGGATAACAACCCCTATCGTCAGCATCCGGATTCTGTAGAGCCTTTTGCTTCGTTGCTGGAACGTTGGTTTGTTCGGTTGGCTCCTGTGCAGAAAAACAACTTTCAGCAAAGTTGGATTTATCTCATCTCTTTACGTGAAGGAATTAAGGATGCACAAGTTAAAAACAAAACCGTATGTTTTACCGATGGGACTGAATACTCCATTGTAGCGAGTAGTGACTATAGCCTTACACTTCAAGTAAAGGAAAGAGACGGTGAGACGCAACTAGTTGATTATGTGTGTATGTATGGTGACCATTACTGTGAGTTGCCCGGAGAAGATGCGACTGCTCGGTGGATAGATATTATTGATGAGGCATGGCGTGGCCCGTGCTGTCTGCAAGGAAAAAAACTCGTCCGTCCCATGAGTTATGGGAAAACTGATACGGCCACAATTTTACACAGAGATGAGAACAGCATACTTGTTCATTGGGATAAGTACAATGTTGAAGACTATTATGTCCGGGCGGCAAATGGTACTTATTTGAAAAAAAATACAGCCAAAGAATCATTGCATCTGCTCATGGACAAGCCCGGTAAATCTGCCGGTCTTGTAGAATTAGATAGTAAACAAGGTAGATTGTTTTACTCTCCGAATATTTCCTATCCTGTTCCTATCAAAGAAAAAACAAAGGATAGCATAACAATTGGGCATCACAAAAAGGATGAAACCCGTATATATAAACTTGCAGATGATGGCTTGTATCACCTGCAGGAGAGTGAAAAGGAGGGGGCTCAGTAAGTGTTAACGAGGAAGGGTGAGCTGCTGCTTCCATTCGGTCACCGCCCTTGTGATTTCTGCTGCCACATTGGCTTTGGGACGAGCAAATCCCGGTACAAACCAAGGATAGGAGCCCACTAAATCGTGGATGACGGAAACTTCCCCATCACACGTACCAAGCCCTGCTCCGATACCGATGGTGACAATCGGGCAGGTCTGAGTGATAGCGGCAGCTACACTATGTTTTGTGCATTCGATGACCACGGAAAAGGCACCGGCGCGCACCACGGCTTCCATATCTCGCATGATGGCTGCTGCTTCTTCTTCTGTCTTGCCCTTCATGCGGAATCCGCCTTCATCTTTGACCTTTTGCGGCAATAGGCCAATATGCCCTTGCACCGGGATGCCTGCTTGTACAATAGTGCGTATATGTTCTTCTTTATCTACACCGCCCTCCAGTTTAACTGCTTCTGCTCCCATTTCCATGAGCGCACGAGCTGTTTCTAGCGCTTGAGCCGGTGTATCATAGGTGTGAATGGGCATATCCACAATGACTAGAGCATTTTTTGCCGCGCGGGCGACGGCTGCCCCGTGGTGTAGCATGTGTTCCAGCTTTACATGTGTCGTATCCGGGTAGCCTAGCATGACCATCCCCAAGGAATCACCCACCAATATCATATCCACTCCGGCTTCATCCAGCAAGCGTGCTGTGGGATAGTCATAAGCCGTCAGTTCTGAAATCGGCTGTTTTCCTTTTTTAGATATGATATTGGCAATCTTTTCGTTCATGGACGGGGGAAATTCAGAGGGGGAAAAGCGATACGCCACCGATTTTCGGCAGAGCGAGAAGCAGCTCTTGGACAGTTGCTTGTTGTCCCGGTAAGACCAAGAGTGGATCAATATCACAAAGAGGACGCAGCACAAACTCGCGCAAGTGTGCGCGAGGATGGGGCAGCACGAGCTCCGGTGTGTTGGTTATGGTTTCTCCATAATACAGAATGTCGATATCACAGGTGCGTGGCTCGCCATATTCTCCACTACGCGTTCTACCCAAGTCTTTTTCTATTTCTTGGCAACAACGCAAAATGGCCTGCGGTGCCATAGTTGTGGAAACTTCCACACACGCATTAAGGTAGGAGGGTGAACCGGCGGGGCAGCCAACCGGCTCTGTTTCGTACACCTGCGACAAACGGAGAGAGCCAAATAACTCACTCAGATAATCGCACACGCGCTCTAATGTGGCCAGTCTATCCCCAAGGTTTGCTCCCAGGGAAAAAGCAACTCGCACCAGCTTTGTCTCGCCGGTTTCCTGCATATCAGTCTGTAAAACCAAGGACATCCTGCATATTGTAGAGGCCTGCGGGCTTATCTGCAAGCCAAAGAGCTGCACGTACCGCACCCCCGGCAAAGGTCATGCGGCTAGATGCCTTGTGCGTCAGCTCCACACGTTCTCCATCTGTGGCGTACATGACGGTATGGTCTCCCACGACATCGCCACCACGCATAGAGTGCATGCCAATCTGGCGCTGGGGGCGGGCCCCGACCAAGCCTTCGCGTCCATGCATCACATCCTTGCTGTAGTCCATGCCTGTTTCTTCACACACAATCTCTGCGAGGGTGCGTGCCGTACCGCTGGGTGCATCCAACTTGTGGTGGTGGTGCATCTCAATAATTTCAATATCGTAATCCTTGAGAATTTGCGTAGCTTTGCGGGTGAGCCAGAACAGGGTATTGACCCCCACGGAATAATTGGAGGCAAAGACAATAGGTATGTGAGTGGCGGCGGCTTTGATGGCGGCTCGCTCCTCATCTGTGTGGCCGGTTGTGCCAATAACGAGTGGCTTTCCCTGGGCTATGGCTGTTTCCAATAGCTCGGGTGTAAAACCGTGGAAAGAAAAATCAATGGCACAATCTGCTTGCTGCATGGCCGTTACTACATCTTGCCCAACGTCGTGCGTAGAGCCCATTTCCGTCCGGGGATTCTGTTCTACGGCTTGCTTTACCGCTTGCCCCATGCGACCGGAAATGCCTGTTACTAGAATTTTCATGGTCACTTATCAGAGAAGGTTAAACGACTTGAGCAAATCTGTGAGTTTGCCTCTCTTTTCCTCCGCCAGCGGAACCAAGGGAAGACGCACCTCCCAGCTGATATTTCCGCGCAGAGCCAATGCTGCCTTGATGGGGACAGGATTCGTATCCAGAGACATGAGCCCCTTCATCAAGGGATAATATTTTTTCTGCAGAGCCAGCGCTTTGAATCCGTCCCCGGAGAGGGCGGCGTCTACAAGAGCTTTCATCTCGGCCGGTGCTACATTGGACGTTACTGAAACGAGGCCTTTTGCCCCGCAAGAGATGAACGGAACGGTGAGCCCATCATCCCCGCTCAATACTGCAAAATCTTCCGGCAGAGCCGCTACGAGTTGATTGACTCGCTCTACACTACCACCGGCTTCTTTGACGGCTGTAATGGTGGGGCAATCATGAGCCAAGCGAACGACTGTATCAACGGCAATTTCGATGCCACTGCGGCCGGGAATACTGTATAAGAGAACGGGCAGGGAAGTGCTATTTGCTACTGCTTTGAAGTGGCGGTAGACACCCTCTTGGCTGGGTTTATTGTAGTAGGGACATACCTGCAGCGTACCGTCTACTCCCATGTCAGCTGCTTCTTTTGTCATTTCTACTGCTTCAACAGTAGAGTTGGAACCAGTGCCGGCGATAATTTGACAGCGGCCGGCTGCAAACTCTGCCGTACGGCGAATGACTTCCATGTGCTCATGGTGGCTGAGTGTGGGTGATTCCCCCGTGGTACCCACGGGTACAATGCCATCTACTCCTCCGGCTATTTGTGCCTCAACGAGAGCTTGTAATGCATCATAATCAACCTTGTCATCCTTGAATGGTGTGACGATAGCTGTGTAAAGTCCCTGGTATTTCATAATCTCGCCCGTCATTCTACCAATTTCATTCGCATATGTCACGCCTTTTTTGCCCCATAACGTGACACTTATGCTGTTGCAATAATCTTGAAAGTTTCTCCTTATGCGAGGCTATGAAACCCAAAGTTTGTGCATGGGCTAATTCGGACTGACGAAAAGATGGATTGCAAATGGAGGTGAATTGTGCTACTCTGAGCGCGTTATGTCGAATACATCTCTTACCCCGGAGCTGGTTGAGCTGACCACGAAATTGGCGAGTGCCTTTGCCGAATCCCAGAAGGTGGTGGCAGCTAAGGCAAAAATCGGTCTTTTTTATCAAAACGAAGAAGCAACGGATTTGTTCCGCAAAGTGAACGAATATGGTGAGGAGCTGCGCAACAAGCACATGGCCGGTATGCCGCCATCAGAAGAAGAAATTGCTAAGTTTGACAGTTTGCGCCAAGCTGTGATCGAGAATCCGCTTTGCAATGGTTTTTTGGAGTCCCGCCAGATGCTGGATGACATGCTGAACACGGTGAATCAGTATCTGTGCTTGGCCATTGAGCGCGGTGCTGCACCTACTGATGAAGAAGTGGCTGAATCCTTGAACCAGCAACTCAGCTCCTGCTCTTGTGGTGGTGGCTGCAAAGGCGATGGAAGTTGTGAGAATTGCGATGGAAGCTGCAAGGAAGAAGGGCATGAGTGCAAGTGTGGTGGACATGGAGAAGGGCATGAGTGCAAGCGTGGTGGACATGGAGAAGGCCATGAATGCAAGTGCGGTGGCCACAAGCATTGAATGAATAGTGTTTTATGAACGAGCCGCAGCCAGAACCGCGCCGTTCCAAGCTTTCGTTTTTCAGGAGTCGCACATTGTTCTTTATTCTTTTGCCGGTGTTTCCACTGGTATCGGTGTATAAGTCTGTTTGTGCGTGGGAAGCTCCGTTTGGCTTGGAGTGGCCGGTGGCTGCGGTTTTATTTACGCTGCTTCTTATAAGCTTGGCAGTGAGTATGAAGCGAGGTAAAGACTATTTACCTCAAGCTTCTATATTATGGAGTCTTTTGCTTTTTTCTGTGGCGTGTGATTGCGCGTGCAACTTGTATGCGTTCACGACGCCATGGCAGTTGCCCACATCCATCCTCATGATGATGGGGTGTGTGTGCCTGCTGTGGGTTACATTGCGATGGGGGAGTTTGCTGTTGTGGACTCCCTTTATTTTCCTTCAGCTTGCTCAGCAGGTGGCGTTTCACCATTATGGTACCAGGCTAAACTCTCTTGTTTTAGCGGAGACAATGGAAGCCTCTGCAGAAGAGCTGCTTACATACCTGACGCCGTTCAACATGAGTATGGCTGTTGCGGCCTTGTTGGGTACAGCCCTGTTCTTTTTCTGGCTGGGGCGCTTGCTGCGCAGAACCCATAGTAAATGGTCCTTGCTGAATGCCGGGTTGCTTTTTTGTTTGATGGGCTATTTGGTTGGAGTTGTTCTTCCCCCGCATAAGCGTAAGCCTGAGTATTTTTGGCCGGCTGTTGAGGCCTATGATTTGTTTTTGGCTTGTTCAGAAGCCTTGTTACACAACCAAGCCACTATTGAGCAGGCAGAAGGCCTGCCTCTCCCTACGCAAAAAACCTCATCTATGGATATCCTCAAGGGCGGTGAAGGTGTGGTGTTGGTTGTACACATTGGCGAGAGCGTGAGGGCTGATCGCATGAGCCTCAACGGATACGAGAAAGATACCACTCCTTGGCTGCGAGCTCAACCTAATCTCATCAATTTTCCTCATTGCATTTCTGCAGCTTGCGATACATGCCAAGCTCAGATAGCTATTCTTACCAATGCACGGCGAGATGTTTGGAATAAGCAACCGGAAATGCAACCTACTACCGGATCCGTGTTGGAGCTTTTCAATGCTCATGGGTTTGATGTTTACTCCTTTTTTGGGCAGCGATGTGGGCAGAAACTTAAATATGACCGCGTTGTGCGAGTTCTGACAAAGTGTTCAAAAGAGCGTTTTAATGCACCCGGTAGCCCATGGACTTCATTGCCTCAAATCGCCTCTGTGGTGGATTCCAATACTAAAGAGAATATTTTGGTGTTTATTAACAATGAAGGTAGCCATACGCCTTTCCATCACTATGACAAGAAGTTCGCACCTTTCCTTCCTTCGGCAACCAATTTCCAGAATCCTGCAGCTCATGCGGAAGAGGTAAATAATGCCTACGATAACACCGTGCATTATACGGATGAATACATACGCCGTGTGGTGCAAGCTCTCCGAGGCAGACCGTTCATTTACCTTTACATTAGTGACCACGGAGAGTATCTGGGGCATGATGGCATTTGGGGGAGAGCCGCCCTCGGAGAAAGTAAGTTTAATTATCATAACACAACGGGGTGCCGCGTGGGCATGTTTGTGTTGACTTCCCCGGAGTTTGAGAAATTGCACCCTCATTTTGTCACCGCCCTCCAGCAGATGCGTGCCAATAGTACGAAGACTGTGGGACACGAGCATATCTTCCATACTTTATTGGGCCTTTTTAAAATTTCTACCCCTTATTATGACGCTTCGCTGGATCTTTGCAGTGGTATGATGCAACCGTACAGCGGCCCTATGCCCGAAAACGATTCTCAGTCTTGATGAATAATTTCATGAACTTTTCTCCTGATTTGTTGATTGTCGCATCACTTATGGGAGGGCTTGCCATGGGTGTGTGTGCCGGATTTTTCATTGCCTCCTATCGCGTAAATAGACGGATGTTTGATACCCGGGCTGAATGGGAACGGTGTAAAACTGCCCTTGAGATGGCTCAGGAGCGCCGTGCAGAAGATGCTGAATCCCTGCGAGATGTGCGCGCACAGCTTAAAGAAACCAATGATGCGTTGACCCTGGCTTGTACAGAAGCTGAACGCTATAAAGCAATCTTGCAAAGTGAACAGCAACACCGCGTGACGGAAGCAGCCCGCATCAAAGATATGCAGGAAAAGCATTTTGCTCAATTTTCCTCGTTGGCAAATAAAATTTTACAAGATAACTCTCAACGCCTCAGTGATAACAATAAGGAAAGCATGGATGGCATCCTGAAGCCCTTGCGTGAGCAATTGGAACGTTTGGGAAAAGCGGTGGATGATACCAATACGGCATCGGCTGAGCGCAAAGCCTCGCTGGAAACGGTCATCAAAGGCATGATGGAGAAGACCGATTGCCTGAGCAAAGATGCCGCAAATTTAGCGCTGGCGCTAAAAGGTGACAGCAAAAAGCAAGGCGATTGGGGGGAGATGGTATTGGAACGCATGCTGGAGGAATCCGGACTCCGCAAGGGAGAAGAATACTACGTACAACCCACTTACAAGACAGAAGAAGGAAGCCTTGTGCGACCTGATGTCGTTATCCGTTTCCCGGATAAGCGCTGCGTCATTGTGGATTCTAAGGTGTCTCTTACAGCGTATGCGCAGTATATGGACGCCGAGAACGAGGATGAGCGATTTAACTATCTGAATGCTCATGTGGCATCTGTAAGAAAGCACATCGATGAGTTGGCGGGGAAGGATTATGCCTCAACAGTAGCGGATACGATTAGCTATGTATTGATGTTCATGCCGAATGAAGCGTCTTATATGGCTGCAGTGCAGGCGGCACCCTCTCTGCCCATGGATGCCTACAAGCGCAAAATCATTCTCATAAGTCCCACCAATTTGCTTATGGCTTTGCAATTGGCACACAACCTGTGGCAAAAAGAAATACAAAATCAAAATGTAGCTGCCATTTTTGACCGTGCAACGAAGCTGTATGAGAAGCTTGTCAATGTGCAGGATAGTTTTGAGAATGTAGGGAAGGCCCTTGCTTCGGCTCAATCCAGCTATGAGTCTGCGCTCAATCAATTCTGTAGTGGGCGTGGCAATTTTGCCGGTCAGGTACAGAAGCTGCTCAAGATGGGCATTACCCCTCACAAGCAGCTGCAAGTAATGAATGATGATGATGAGCCGATGGGGTGAAGCATCTTACATCATAGACACCGTTGGCTCTTCATCCCACTGCGGCAATTCTGTGCCAATTAACCACGGTGTATATTCCGGCGGTATGGCTGATTCGATGGCGATACGCTGATTTTTTGCCGGGTGATTAAAGGCCAATCGCCAAGCGTGCAGCATCAATCTGCCAGGGCGTGCTTTTTGGCGCTGCGGGTGCGCATAGATAGGATCACCAATGAGTGGATGGCCCAAATGCAGCATGTGTACGCGTATTTGGTGGGTGCGCCCGGTATGAAGGGTACACATGACGAGGGAGGAATCTGTTGCCGCATCATACCGTAGCACCTTGTAATCCGTAATGGCCGGTTTCCCGGAGCCCGGGTTTACTACCGCCATTTTGAGCCGATTGACCGGGTGCCGCCCGATGTTGGTGAAGACGGTTCCTTCCGGCTCGCGGGGACATCCTTGTACGGCGGCTAAGTATATTTTTGAGGTGTCTCGATTGGCAAATTGAGTTGTGAGAGACAAGTGCGCCGTATCGTTTTTTGCCACCACAATGCAGCCACTCGTGTCTTTGTCCAAACGGTGAACAATGCCGGGGCGTTCCACTCCCCCAATTCCGGATAAATCACCACAATGGAACAACACTGCATTAACGAGAGTCCCATCCGGATTCCCGGCTGCGGGGTGTACGACCATGCCACTTTCCTTGTCGATGACAATGACGTCTTTATCCTCGTATAGCACAGAGATGGGGATATCCTGTGGTTGCGCTTCGGCCGGTTCCGGTTCAGGGATGTTGACCTCTATGGTCATGCCAAACTCAATGGGTGTCTTGGCTTTGGTTGTTTTACCGTTTACCAAGATATCTCCCGTTTTGATAAGCGCTTGGATACGGGCGCGAGACAAATCCGGCAGTTGACCGGCTAAATACTGGTCAAGCCTTGTTCCTATGCCGTCTTCTGCAATAATACGCATGCTTACATGCCGGTGGGGTTATCAATAAATACGGTGGGTAGATCGAATTCTTTTTGCAACAGAGCCCCCAACGCTTTTACTCCAAAGGTTTCCGTTGCATAGTGACCGGCAAAAAGAATGTTGATTCCCATGTCTTCTGCGGCATTGCGAACCCAGTGGTTTTCCTCGCCCGTCAGATAAGTGCTATACCCTTTGGCCTGCATCTGGTAAATTTCCTCTCCACCCCCACCGGAGCAGATGGCGATGCGACCGGCCGGAGCGTCTGCATCATGTACAATGCCGGTTACGGCGCTGTCGCATATTTGTGCATACTTGGTCTGCAATTCTCCCACTGTACCGGGAAATTCCCCGCTTATTCCAATCATTGTTCCGTGGTAATCAACTTCCGGTTGGCAGTTTTGTAAGCCTAGGGCGTTTGCAAGCCCGGCGTTATTACCCAGCTCGGGGTGCAAATCCAAAGGCAAGTGCGCGCTGTAGACTGCTAAATTATGCGCCAGACACGTTACAATTTTCTTTTTAAACCATCCGGTCATGGGGCGTAACCCGCACCAGTATATGCCGTGGTGCAACAGAAGCATATCAGCTCCGGCGGCAATGGCATCCTCAATCGTCTTTTGTGAGCCATCCACCGCCAATGCAATCTTGCTCACTCGGCCGTCATTTTCCACCTGCAGTCCGTTTAATGCCACTGAGGCATCGCGGATTTCTCGGATGCGCAGGGTAGAGTCCAATAATGTCACAATATCTTTCAGTTCTGCCATAAATTAGTCTACGTTGATGTTGTGAGGAGTGCGGTTGCGTATTTCTTGGTGCAGTCGCTTATTGAATTCACCGGCCATGTCATAGCCACTTTCACGGAGGTATTGGCCGAGAGCAGCCACCTCTACAAGGCGTGTCATATCACGCCCCGGGGCTACGGGTAAGCTAAGGCGCTCCACTTCCACGCCTAAAATGGTGGTCGTTTTACGTTCCAGCCCCAGGCGTTCCATTTCCGTCATTTCTCCACTGGTGAGGTTGATGATAAGGCTTATTTTTTTCTGCCTGCGGTATGCTTTGAGCCCGAAAAGGTTTGTGACATTGATGATACCAATGCCGCGTATTTCAATAAAGCCACGGCTGAGAGCAGGGGAAGTTGCAATCAGCTCTCCGCTTATGTTGCGAATGCGCACCATATCATCTGCAACTAGAGAGGAGCCGCGCTCCACCAAACCTAACGAAATTTCACTCTTGCCAATGCCTCCTTTGCCGGTGATGAGTACTCCCACGCCGTGTACGTCTACCATACATGCATGTACGGTAGTGCTGTCCGCAAACTCGTGTTCCAAAATCAGCGTGGCTCGGTTCACCAGCTTCATGGTAGGAAGTGTGGAGCAGAAGACGGATACGGTATACTCATCTGCAATGCGTATAATATCCTCCGGTATCTCTACTCCATGCGCAAAGACAAGGCAGGGTACTTCTTTCTGAAAGAGCTGCACTAAGCGGTTGTGTCGTTCTTCTCCTTGCAGCGTGCCCAAATAGGCCATTTCAGCGGCGCCGAATACTTGGATGCGTTCGTGGGCAAAATAACCAAAGTAGCCGGTAAGAGCCATGCCGGGGCGATTTAATGCCGGTTGGATAATCTTGCGCGACATGCCCAAGGGGCTGTTCATCAGCTGCAATTCCAGTGTTCGGCGATGGTGTTCATAGAAATGCGCCACTGATATGTGGTCTACTTTGCGTATGATGGGCTCTCTCATGCGCGTTCATTTTACACAGTTCGCTCTTCTCGGTCAAGAAAATGAACATGTATGCTCTTGAAATATCTGCCGGTTTCGCCAAATGATGAGTCTCGGAATTTTGCTAGCAGAACCCGGAAGAATGTGATATAATGGGGGCACCGCGAACAAGATAATCTTGCAGAGCATGAAACGAACATTGGTAAAACACGCTTTGGCTGCCGATGAGGCACAGGATAGCATTATGGTTGAGGGCTGGGTGCGTACCCGCCGAGATTCGAAGGCTTTTTCTTTCTTAGAGGTAAATGATGGCACAAGCCTTGCTTCGATTCAGGTGATTGTGGATGCGGGGATTCCCGGCTATGAAGACATTGGGCGTATGTCGACTGGTTCCTCTGTACAGATTCGGGGTAAACTCGTCGCCAGTCCGGGGCGTCAGAAGTGGGAAATCCAAGCGACGGCCGTGGCGTTGGTTGGCGAAGCTCCGGAAAGCTATCCCTTGCAGAAAAAAGGTCACTCTCCTGAATTTCTTCGTACAATTGCACACTTGCGCCCGCGCACAAATCTCTTTGGCGCGATTTTCCGTACACGTTCGCGCATTGCGGCAGCTGTGCATCGCTTTTTCTTGGAGCGTGATTTTGTGTGGGTACATACCCCTATCATTACAGCTTCAGATTGTGAGGGAGCAGGGGAGATGTTCCATGTAACAACGCTTGACCCTCTTGCTGAAAATAAGAGCTATGATAAAGATTTCTTTGGCAAGGCCGCCAGTTTGACCGTTTCCGGGCAATTGGAAGGTGAGACATTTGCTTGTGCTCTGAGCAATATCTACACATTTGGCCCTACTTTCCGTGCAGAGAATAGCAATACCTCGCGCCATGCTGCGGAGTTCTGGATGATTGAGCCGGAAATTGCCTTTTGTGATATTTTTGGTGATATGGACATTGCGGAGTCTTTCATCAAACATATTGCAGATACTATGTTGGCTGATACCAGTGGAGATTTTGACTTCTTCTGCAAGTTTGTGGATAAGGGATTGCGTGCACGCTTAGAAGAAGTTAGCTCGAAACCATTCATTCGCTGCTCATACACCGAAGCGATTGATATAATGCTCAAGAGTGGGGAAAAGTTTGAATACCCGCCATACTGGGGTATGGATATGCAAAGTGAGCACGAGCGCTATCTCACGGAAAAGCATTTCAAATGCCCGGTTATCGTCTATAACTATCCCAAGGAAATCAAGCCTTTCTACATGCGGCTCAATGATGATGGCAAGACCGTCACTGCCATGGATGTGTTGGTGCCCGGTATTGGTGAAATAATAGGTGGTAGCCAGCGAGAGGAGCGCCTGGAGGTGTTGGAAGGGAATATCGAACGCTTGGGCATGGACAAGGAAGCTTACTATTGGTACAACGATTTGCGCCGATATGGCACTGTGCCTCATGCCGGCTTTGGCGTTGGTTTCGAACGTCTCATCATGTTTGTGACGGGAGTTCAGAATATACGCGACGTATTGCCCTATCCTCGAACTCCCCGCAATTGTGAATTCTGATACAGGAGCACGATCTTTTTGAACATATAGCCCCGGGGGATATCTTATCTCTCCGGGGCTGTTCTTATCTCAAGACCGAGTGGCAATAGCTCCGCAGAATCCCGGAGCCGGAGAAAAAAGCTGAATGCCGATTTCTGCCATGTTTTCCGGAAGCATTACTCGCCCTTGTTTGTAGAAGTAAGGGTAGTTGCAGGCCTCCCAGATGGTGGCTCCATGCAGTTTTACAAGAGCTTCTGCTATGCACCAGCAAGTAAAAAAATCCTCCACGGTAGAGCCGTTGGTGTGGAAGTATTCCAACTGTTGGGGATTCATGATGCGGGGAGCAATGGAATCCATCTTTCGAACCGGGCGTATTTGCTGGATATCTACCCCGATTTCTGCACTGTGAAAAGCTAGGCAAAGCCAGCTTGCAGAATGACTGATGTTGAATTGTTGATTGGCCCAGGATGGTTTGCCATGTTCATTGTAATCAAAGCTAATTTCATGGGCCGGAGTGCCACTGCGGCGAGCCAGTTCTTTTTTGAGCAAGACTCGCGTAATCAGGTATTTATCTCCCCTCTTAGTGTATTGCTCAAGCTCGTGTGCATCCAGAAGTTGTATATCTTCCGGGGCTGCTTGGATGGTGTCGAGATTGTATAGCAAATAATCCATGGGTCAGATTTTGTGAAAAGTAATGGTGTTGCTGCCGGTACAATATACCGCAAATCCCGGAGTTTCTCGTCTCCCATATAATTCACCGGGATTGACCATGAGTGTTTTATCCGTAGCTGTGAAAGCAGCAGATGCATGGGTGTGACCATAGAAAACGGCATCGTATTGCCCTGTATTCAATCCTTTGCTGATGGCATCGTGGGGCATGTGTGTCATGAAGAGTCTGCGCCCCTCAAGACAAATATCTCCGTAGTATCCATGAAAATGCACATTATCGCGGACGAAAGACAACGCCTCGAAGGCTTCCAGTTCATATTCGTTGTTGCCCAGTACGTAGTCCAGTGGAAGCGGCCACGCATCCAGCATGAATTTGAGCGTGTTTGGGTGTACGAAATCTCCCAAATAAAGGAGATGGGTGCATTTTAATACTTTGGCTCGTTCAAGCGCTCTCAGCAGATTTTGGTGCCGGTCGTGCGCATCGGACATGATGGCTATTTGCATGGTGCTATTTCTGGGTAGAATCAATGAATAAGGGAGAATAGGGGAGGGCATTTTCCGGTAATTTGCCTGCGTCCGTGGAGCAAATGCCTTTTTCGCTCAAATACCAGATGACTTTACCTTTTGTTTGGGCTTGTCGCAGATGAGGGATTCCTTCATTGTCCACAAAACCGACGTAATAGGGGGTTGCTCGGAACAACGGAGCCACATTGTCTGCAATTTGCTTGTTATAATTTCTGTTTTTGTGAGCCTTGAACCAAGCTGCGAATTCTTTTTCTGCTGTAGCCGTTTTATTCATGGGTGCAAGCCACGTTCCCACTTTCATAAAACTCTCATATTTGTTGCGCAACGACTTGAAACTTATAGCATCTTCTGCCAACTTCTGAGAAAATATCTCTACTCTGTTATGGAAAATAGGATGACTCTGTAGCAAGGAAAGAACGCAATCATAGACAAATGCTTTTGCTAAAGTGGGACATTCCTTGTCATTATGCTCAGCTATTTTTTCTAAGAGCTGCGGTAGGTTCATGTGGGTGAAGAACGTGTCGCGGGAAATGCCGCTACTTTGCATGAATTCGGCACAATTGATGCGTCTTACACTCACCTCTGCTGCATCCCATCGAATAATATTGTCTTTATCTGCTGAATAAGCCTCATCTAGTTCAGATAAGTGAAAATGGGCGTATTGTTTGCCGGAATACCGTTTTTGGGGGTATTCATCCGATAGGTACATACGGCCATCAGAGTGGATAATTTGGTAGATTGGTTTCCACAGTGATGGGGTCTGGAAAAGCTCCTTTGCTATAGCGTACTGCGCTTGGGTGGCCGGAAAATGCAAGCTGAAAGTTGCACCATTCTCCATCAAGCTCTTGCGTGCTGCACTACGTTTGTCTGGCTCTATCAATTGATTGATGGGGAGCATGCTGCTCTGCCATTCTTCGAGTGGAGGAAGCTTTTTGAGAAACGACAGCAATGCGCACGTTGGTGGGTACTTTTCTGCTTGTTTGCCTTGCGCCCAATTCTTCAACTCACTGTATATGACGATGTTGTGAATTCGTTGGTTAAAGTCCTGCAAGGTGTGGGCTTCTTCATAAAAACGTTTTAGCTCCAGCAGATGTCTTCGGCCTCTTTCTGCTAAATGAGGGGGGATGTCATAGGCATTACATGTTTCTAAGAAATCTTCCCATTCATTGATTTTTTCTTGCAATATTTTGCAATCCTCATGGGGATTCTTCGTTAAGTAAGTATGGATATCCGGGCATGAGAGAAGCTGCTCCATCACATAGTTCCTGTTTTTGCTGAACATGGAGCGGTTATTGGCATATTGTAGGCTTAATCTACCGCTTAAGTCATTGATATCCGGTGGCAGCGCGCGGAGAGCTCTCTCCATTTCCGCAATGGCGTGAATACTCAAGGTATTCAATGGTGTTTCTCCTGATTCTATGCTTTCTATTTTAGCTTTCAGCTGTTTGTATGATTCCTTCTGCCTCTGAATCCACGTTTCAGCATCTCCGATACTGTATGCGAGGCTGTGATTAAGAAGATGATAGAGTGATACATCTGTCAGAGCCAGCTTCTTGTGCACTGCCAACCAATCGGCTTGTCTGATGGCTGCTTTCAAATCACCTTCCAGATATTCACTTTTCTTGTATAAACGGTTGATTATATATCCCACGCTACTGATAATCAAAGCAACTGCAGTAAAAATGAAAATAAGCTTGATGACTTTTTTTCGTAGCAAAAAAAAGCGCGTTGCCCTCCTATTCTCATCTAGGCTTTCTTCAGAACGGTTCTGTAGCGTTTTCCATTTTTCCCCAATGGAAATGGCATCATGAAGATTGCTGCTGACTGTTTCTTTTGGTGAACTAGGGGGGAAGGGGGACTCTTGGAAAATCGGAGACTCGGTTCGCTTTGCGAAAAAATTCTTCTTCCATGAATGCCACACGTCATGAAAGAAATGTTTTGTACCTCGCTTTTTTAGATTTCTCGCTTTGCGTCTCTTCCTCATTGTTTATCAGACTCCTCTCGGAGATGGAATTTCCAAACGAGTTCGCCTTGTGTATTGATACTAACCTGTTGTAGACACAGAGCAATTACGGGGGGAATGGGGGAAGATTTATTTATTTCTTCAGCACGGCAGAGTGTGTAAGCCTGCTTCACTCCAGCTGAAAGTGTTGTCAAGATACACTTTCGCATGAAATGGCGTGTGTTGGTATCCGAAAGAAGTTTTTCTGCTTCTTTTTGAGAGAGTGGATTTGTTGCTGCTTGTAAGGTTGGCTCTGAGTGAAATACATCCTTCATTACCTCTGCAAACTCATTGTTGGCACTAAGTCGTTGTAGTTCTATCGCGGCCTGGGGCAATTTCTCCGCTTGTTCTGCTTTTATACTGATAGCATAGAGAGAAGCTAAGGAATAAAAATTGTCTGTCCCGGTTTTTCTCCCCATGCAGTATGTGTTGGCTTGCTCGTGAAATGTCCGCTTCAAGGAGGAGGAAAAATCATAGACTCGCAAAAGATGGCAGTCAAACAAATCCGTGGATGTATTGCTGGTGGCAAGCTTGCTATATGACCATTCGTAGGCACTGTTATCGCCTTGGGTGGCATTTTCTAATTTATTGGCTCCGGTGAGGATGGGTAAGTGTAGTACCATTTGGCCTTTGGGGAGAGTCAGCTCACTCATCATTCTGGTCCATGGGTATCCTTTGTGTGCAGCAATGTTCATTTGCCCGGAGTTGTCTTGCAATATGATATCTTGCTCGCGGAGCTCCATGTCCAGATGTTCTGCCGGCGGTGGTGTGCTTGCCTGCTTGGGTTGTAGTTTTAGTTCTTTGCGGGGCAGTAGCATGACAGATGCGTACGTGTCATCATCCTTCTGTAATGGAATGCACGCAGCAGCCGGGTTCCCCCCCTCGCTTTGCAATTCTTGTAGTTTTCCATCCTGTACTTTGAAGCTCAGTGTCGGGATGCCTATATCGCTCAGTCCCGGGACAATGCGGTATACATTCCCGCATGCTCGTTCCACTCGCAAAAAATGGCCATTCTCGTTCAGTTCTCCGGCAAAACGGGAACGGTTCATTGTACCGGGAAAACGGCGAATGATACTCCACTTCCCCCGTTGTATAATGAAAGGAGTATGTTCTAGTGCTTGTGCAAAAAAATCAGGCAATGGCTCACCTTCTACGCAGGTGACAGATTGAATTTGTTCTGCCTTATCGGTGTTTCGTTCTTCTTTTTGTTTGGTATCAGTTGCAGTCCCTTGCACATATTCTGATTGTAAAATCTTTTTTGCATACGGGTATAGCGCAGCATCTTGCAGTACATGGCGCATGGACGGCTCTTCTTGTAGAAGTTTGTGCCATTGTTCCATTTCTGCTGTGTTGAGCTTGCTTTCCCAATCTTGTACAGAGCATGAGCGTGTGGCTTCTGTCATGTATAGCTTGCTTAGAGTGTCGGGCTCAAGTTTGAGCACTAATGCGCACTCCCGCAATTTCGTGATGTTGTCAGCGTGCCCTGTCGTATCAGTATCGGCGTGTTTGAGGATGAAGATGATATCCCTCATGCGTTCATTCTCTTCCCCTTGTTCGCTTGTGGGAGATGCCGACAAATGAGCATAGAGTTTATCAAGCGCCCGCGTGATGCTGTCCGATGAGTGTGGCTCTTTCGTTAAATTTTTGAGTTGAAGAATCTCGTCTTTCGCCATGGCATCCATTGCCTTTCGGGTGACAACACCTGCATCATCAGTCGTTTCACCCACCATGAAATGTACAGCAATACCCAAGAGCCCTAGACCGATGATGTACAATGACCACCGGAGCAGGGGATGTTGGCTTGGAGCAATGTTGTAGATGTCTTCATCCGGACACTCTTGGTATACATAGGGGAGGTGATAGTATTCACTGGGTTCCGCTGATTTGAGAGCTTTGGGGAGAGCGGGGCTTTCCTGCTGTTTGTGTTGTTCTTGGAGCTTGAATGGGGTGGATAAATCAAGTACGGGAGCCTGTTGCTGCCATACGGCACCTTCCGGTTTATCCGCTGCGCTTTTCGGGAGGCAAATACGTGCGAGTACTTCAAAGGAATCTCCTATTTGGGCCATTGTCGTGAATGTCTTTCCCCAGCCTCGTTGGGAGGACAGCCAGTCGCCTTCATGCAACAGCCGTAAGGTTGTTTCGCATGCCGTGTCTTTTGGCAATAAGATAAGACATTCTCTGTTATAGGGTGGAGTGATGAATGCTCTGGCATTGTTTTTGTGCCCGGATATTTGTTTCCATGTTGCTTGGAAGTCTGCATCCGGTAGGGCAGAAGCCGCTAATCGTGGTTCTTCGCAATGCAAGGAAGGCTGTTTCGTATCCGCTTTCCAAAATTGATTATTCGCCAGAGCAAGTATGATACCGGCAGGGGTTGGCCTGTTCGCATTGCTGCGAATTTTTGTCACTTCCTCCGGGGTGAGGATAAGGTTGTGGATGCCACTACCTACTGAGCATGATAGAATATGATATTCTCCTGTATCCACCTCTACTACTCGGTATGTGTATTTTAGGGGAGAATCTACCTTTGCTGTCACCCGGCATATTGTCAATACCGTTTCTTCCAACCGAACGGGCAAATCTTGACTTTTAACCAAAATGCCACTTTGTTCCCCTCGTGTGAATTTGAGGAGTTTGTGGTTGTATATGAGTTGGTAAGACATAGAAAATACTTATGATAATCAAGTTGAAGCCAGTGGCGCGTCTTTACACTGGCTTAATATCCAGAGCAGGGGGTGAGTTACGTTTTTCGGTCGCAATTCCGCCGGGCTGGGTGCCGTCAATATCTCGCCTGTTTCCGGGTCTCGGAATCGCACGGGTTCAGCCCCAAGTGATGAAACGGCAAAATAACACACTCGCTCGGCTATCGCTTCAGCGTTCGTGCAGATGGATGGATTGATGTTGAAAAGGAATTGACGAATCCGTTTGGAATTTGTCTCAATGTGTTCTGTAATCACTTTACCATTGTAAATGGCCGGGAGCAGAGATTCCGGTCCCATTAAGTGTTGCCATATGTCCGCTTTGCCGACAATGAAAGCCAACGGTATGGGCAGTCGTTCACCGGGAGGCGTGTTTGTGTGCAGTCGAAGTCTCAGTTCCGTTTCTGTAAGGATGGTTGTTTGTGAGCCCAGTTGCTGAGTAGGTGTCTCTATCTCTTTCTTTTCTCCCAACAAACGGACAAATGCACTATCGGCACAGGGATCATAGAGAAATAAGCAGCCGGAGGGAGAGCGCAGGACTGCCTCTTTTCTATGTCTTTCGTCTTCTTTGTTTGGCATGAAAGCATCACCTGCGCTGTCATAGAGTACTAAGGAATGAGCTTTTGCTCGATTGTTGATGTTGAATATAAAAGGCTTTGGCTGATTCTGGAACTCACCATTAGACCATACTGGTTGGTAGAGTTTGCCATTGTATCCCGTGTTGCCTACATAGGCTTGTTGTGGGGTGCTGGCTGAGAAAAGTTTGTGCTTCATGTGGGTGATGACCGAATTTCCAGATGGATCAGCATCCCGAAAAGCAGAGTTGAACATCTTTGGTAAATCTGATTCCATCTGGTGAATCAGACTAAGTAGATAGTATGTTTTTCCAGCACCCGAAGAGCCTACAATGGGCACGATGTGTTGGGTCGTTTGCCGGAAAAATGGTGGTAAATGAAGATGGCATGCCGGGCAGGCCGATTCCGGGCATGTTGCTCCGTATTCATCTGTTGGAATCCCTTGGGCATCAAACGAAGATGGTAGGAACCGGCGCATGGCGGAATGCCCCAAAATGTCGTCTCCCCGCAAATTGTGATGTACGGCTATGGACAATATCTCGTTTTCTGTAAACTTGTGGTGGCAATGCGGGCATACATAGTCTCGGCCGCTTCTTTGCTCAACAGCCTTGTCCGGATCTTGTGTAGGGATGTTTTGCCGGGATATAGAGGGGTGCTGCTTTGAAAACTTCTGTTCTGTGGGGCTTTTTACCTGAATCTCCGGTGCGAACTTAGCTACGCTGCGTATATCTTTCAAATAGAATGCCTGTCCGTCTAATCCCGGGAAAGTTGCCAGTAATCTGTTATCGGGGGAGTCCGGCATATCGGCCATCTCTTTCAAAGCAAACGGGCCCATCCATTCACCCTTTTCTTTGTTGTATACGTACCAGTTGGTGGGGTCAAATGGAGAGAAATCCGGCCTGAATTCTTCATTTCCGAACCATATCAGGAAACACCCACTCGCCACGACCATAAGGTGCAACGTATCAATCGTTATATCGCAATCTGTTGAAAAATCTTTCCCATTGAGCGAAAAAGAGCTGATGTGAACATTGGGGTAAAAACGGCACACATCACCACGTATGGCAAATGAGCCCCCGCGTGGTTCATTCATGTGGAGACGAAACGTGTTCTGCTCCGCAGCTCCCATGTCCATGAAATCGCTGCCAGATGCTCTCAGCTTGCCTATGCAGCAATCATATATGAAAAGCTTATTCTTGGAGGCTTGTTTCATGCTGCTTTTTTATACCATAAAACTCCTTCAATGGCAAGAATTGTGTGCGATTCTGTCAATCTTTGGCGCATGTGTAATGAATATCCTACATTTATCCTTGACATGTTTTTTTTGAATGAGCTAGAATACGCTAAGTAAGAATGTGTGGGATGCTCATTAAATCCTACTTGTCTTCTCAGCTCATTTTTTCATTTTAATTAAAATCATGTTCCAGCAAGCCTATTGTATCACGTTGTTACTCGCATGCTGCGCCCTAGCCGCGGATGTGAGTTCACCTAAAGCACCCGGTTCAGATACCGTACAGAATCAAAGTTCTGATAAGATGGCGGTAAAGGCAAAGAAGACTATTCCCACACCGGAATTGGCGAATGAGGCTTCTGCAGATGCTCAAGTTTATTTTGAAAAAGCTCAACAGTATTTACAGGAAGAGAATTTTGAAGAAGCCGTTCTGTGGTGCCGCAAGGCGGCTGAATTGGGGCATTCCTCAGCGCAGACCATGCTGGGAGCAGCCTTGTACTATGGTGCGGGAGTGTCGGAAAATGTTGAGGAATCAATCCAATGGAGTACAAAGGCTGCAGCCCAGGGGGAGGTAGAGGCTTTGCTCAATTTAGGAAACGCATACTACAATGGAAAGGGGATACCGGTCAATGGGAAATTGGCAATGAAATGGTATCGTAAGGCAGCAGAAGCCGGCCTGAGAGAAGGGGCTCACATGGTGGGATTATGCTATTATCGTGGCATTGGCGTACCGGAAGACAAGGAAGAAGCTGCTATATGGTTTCGAAAGGCAGCAGACAAGGAGTTGGCGGATGCTCGGTACCAACTCTGCCTGATGTATTTGGAGGGCGATGGGGTGCCACAGGACAACGAGGAGGCAACCCGTTTGCTTGTATTAGCTGCAAATCAAGGCTATGAACCTGCGCTTGAACTTTTGTATTTAATTTTTAATCAAAATAAACAAGGAGAATGAATACGCGAAAATTTATATTCACTGTGGCTTATAGTGCAGCTTGTGCACTCTTCATGCCGGTATTAGCGGTCGATATATCTGATAGCACAAGTCAGAAAAATGCCGCTACGGAAAGCGCTCATGGGGACGCCGTAGGCGCCTTTGAAAAAGGCTTACATTGTAAAAATAATGGCAACGATGAAGAAGCCGTCAAATGGTATAGAAAAGCGGCTGATCAGGGGTATGCCCCGGCTCAGGGTGCTTTGGGTACAGCCTATTACCATGGTGCCGGCGTAAAACAGGATTATGAAGAAGCTGTAAGGTGGCTTCGCATAGCTGCAGAGCAGGGAAACCCCATGGCTCAGAATAATTTAGGGGTTGCCTACTTTCTTGGAACCGGAGTACCGAAAAACGAAACTGAAGCGTTTAAGTGGTATCTCAAAGCAGCAGAACAAGGTGAAGTCCAAGCCCAATTTAATGTGGGTTTGAGTTATTACAATGGTGGTGGCGGCGTTGCAAAAGATGATAGGGAAGCAACAAAATGGTTTCTTAAAGCCGCAGAGCAGGGCCTTGCTTCGGCTCAGTTTAACGTAGGTCTCAATTATTCAAATGGTGAAGGTGTAATCAAAGATGAGAAAGAGGCTTTGAAGTGGTATCTCAAGGCGGCAGAGCAAGGCTTGGCAGAAGCGCAGCACGCAGCCGGAGTGGCGTACTATTACGGCGAGGGTACATCACAGGATTTAGATGCTGCAGTTCAATGGTTTGGCAAGGCTGCAGAGCAAGGAATAGAGGAGTCTAAAGCCGCATTAGTGGCATTAGGTCGCCCCGAATCAGAACCGGAAGGTGATAGTAACAAGAAAATAACTAATTCTTACAATTTGTATGAAATGGGGTTGAAACATCGCGCTGAGAAAAGAACTGCTGAGGCAATGGAGTGCTTTTTGCAGGCCGCTGAAATGGGGCAGGCCGATGCTCAACTTGCCCTTGCAGATGCGTATCGTCAAGGTATCGGAGTATCGAAAGACGAGGCAAAAGCGGCAGAGTGGTATCGCAAAGCTGCCCATCAGGGGATGCCCCAAGCGCAGTTTAATGTTGGTTTGGATTATTACAGAGGCGCAGGTGTATCAAAAGATAAAGAAGAAGCTGTAAAGTGGTTTCGCAAAGCTGCAGAACAAGGGTTTGCGCCTGCTCAATTTAACCTAGGTGTGTGTACACTCAAGGGGGATGGCCTACCCGCAAATGAGTTCGAGGCTAAAATGTGGATTCAAAAAGCTGCCCATCAGGGATACGAGCCTGCTATGAAAGCTTTGGGTATGCTGCTGGAAAAGACAGATAATCAATCATCAGGTGTAGTAAAATCTCTTTATGAGCAAGGTCTGAAGTATGCGAAAGAAGATAAGGCTAAGGAAGCTTTGCAGTGTTTTCGGGAAGCGGCCGAAGCTCATTACGCACCGGCTCAATTTTCTGTTGGCGCTGCATATTACAATGGCGCCGTTGAAAAGCAGAATTATGAGGAAGCTGTAAAGTGGTTTCGCTTATCTGCCGAGCAAGGGTTCGCGCCGGCCCAATACGCGCTTGGTACTGCTTATTACAAAGGCCACGGTGTAAACAAAGATACGAATGAAGCTGTGAAGTGGATGCGCAAGGCTGCTGCTCAAGGGTTTCAGCCTGCTCGAAAAGCTCTGGAAAAATAAGTTTGCATTTGGAAGGTGCATCTCACAAAAAGAGTCTGCGCGATGCTTATTTTTCATTTTCTGCATTCAAAATTGGCATGTTTTCATATTTTAAGCTCGCCAGAGAAAGGCGAAAGTGGTAAATTGTTGGTTAAATACTCATGAGTGATTCTTCATATATCTACGACAACGTAAACCGGTATTTGGAGCTGGGTGCATCCATCTTCAGCCCGGCCATGTATTTGGGGGTGGGTATGCCCCCGTATTGGATGGAAGCCGCGACCTATACCCCGGTTGCAGAAGATGCTGCTCTTCTTTCTGCAGAAGACACGGAAGCGCTAGTGCGGAGTTGCACTACGGATGAACAGCGTGCTGTGTTGGATGAGGTGGGTGCTGTGGATTTCATTGCGACATCACCAGTCGGCAAATACCACGCGTATATTTACAAACAGGAGAGTGGCTATCTGCTCATTTTGATGTGGCTGCATGTTGCCCCATTCCTGAAGCAAGGTATTGATTGCGGCTGCTCTGATATTCACCTCCCTTCCGCTTGTCCTCCCTCATGGCGCCGCTTTGGTACGCTTCAGCCCATATGGGATGGCGCGCCTGTGCTTACCAAGAATGATACAGAGGCTTTGGCTGATAGTTTCTTGGGTGAGAGCGAATGGGCTCGTTTGCGAGAGCTGGGAGATGTGGACTTTGCCTACCAAAATGAGCTGGGGCGTTACCGCTCCTCCGTTATCTCCCAACGCTTGGGCTATGATTTGTGCTTCCGTATCATTAATAGCAGAATCTTGAGCATGAGTGACATTAACCTGCCGGAAGAATATGTGGTGCCGCTGACTCGTTTTACCAATGGCTTGATTCTTGTGACTGGCTCGGTGGGTTCCGGTAAATCTACAACTCTTGCATCTATCATTGATTTCATCAATGCAGACCGAAGAGACCATATCATTACACTGGAGGATCCCATTGAAGCCATCTTTGAAACAAAGGGATGTCAGGTAAACCAGCGAGAAGTGCATAAGCATACAGAATCGTTCGGCCGAGCTCTCCGTGCTGCTTTGCGTGAAGACCCGGATGTCATCATGGTGGGTGAAATGCGCAATCTTGAAACCATTTCTCTTGCGTTGACAGCTGCAGAAACGGGTCACTTGGTGCTGGGTACTTTGCATACAGGTTCCGCAGCTCGCACCATTGACCGTATTTTGGATGCATTCCCCGTGGAAGAACGCGAACACATCCGCATCATGGTGTCGGAGTCTCTGCGCGGCGTGCTTTCACAGCAATTGGTGCCCAAGAAAGATGGAACAGGCCGTGTGATGGCATTGGAAATGTTGGTCAATACCGCAGCTGTGGCAAACTGTATTCGAGAAGGAAAAACATTCATGATACCCGGTCTCATACAAACCGGCAAGGCTCAAGGCATGCGTTTGATGGATGATGCTTTACAGGATCTGTACCTCAATGGTGTTATCAGCGCAGAAGAATGCACCACCCGAGCCACTGATAAGATGATGATGGAGAAATTCCTCAAGGAACACCCCGAGCCCGCTCCTGCACAAGCCTGATTTACAACTTTCAACTACAATTTTCACAATGGAACATAAAATTGACAGATACTTCCGCGCTTTGGTAGAAAACGGTGGCTCCGACTTGCACCTTTCAGAGGGGTTGCCTCCCAAGATGCGTGTGCATGGTGATATTGAGCCTATCGAAGACATCATCCTCACTCATGAAGACATGGTCGAGTTGATGGAGCCCATTTGCCCTCCCAAGCTGTGGAAGATTTTTGAAGAAGGTGGTGATGCAGACTTTGCGTATGAGATGGATGAATCCTCCCGCTTCCGCTGCAACTACATGAAGCAGCAGCGTGGCTACTGCTGCGTGTTCCGTCTCATCCCGACCAAAATCCTGACCATGGAGCAGCTCAATGTACCGGAACAAATCAAGCGCTTTGGTGAGATGCGTTCCGGCCTTGTGCTCGTGACCGGACCTACCGGTTCCGGTAAGTCCACCACGCTGGCTGCACTTATAGACTACATCAATACCAATTTCTCCCGCCATATCATTACGGTGGAAGAACCTATCGAATTTGTACACCCCTCCAAGAAGAGCATCATTACCCAGCGCGAGGTTCCCTCCAACTGCCCGACTTTCGCAGATGGTCTCCGAGCTTCTCTGCGAGAAGATACAGACATTGTGCTGGTGGGCGAAATGCGAGATTTGGAAACGATTTCCTTGGCTTTGACTGCGGCTGAAACGGGGTTGCTGGTGTTTGGTACACTACACACAAATAACGCTCGCAAGACCGTTGACCGTATTATTGACGTGTTCCCGGCAGAACAGCAAGCCCAGGCGCGTACTATGTTGGCCGGTTCTTTGCGCGGTGTTGTTGCTCAGCTGCTTATGAAACGCTGTGATAAGCCGGGCCGTGTGGCTGTGAACGAAATTCTCTTCGCCACACCGGCTGTTTCTGCCATCATCCGCGAAGGTGCCACCCAGAAGCTTGCTGATGTTATCATTGGCGGTAAGGGGATGGGCATGCAGTTCATGGATGATGCAATCTGGCAGAAATTGCAGCAAGGCATGGTTACCCCGCAAGAGGCATACATGAAAGCCATTGATAAGGCCCGCTTCAAGAATTTCCTGCCGCCGGATCAAGCCGCATTGGCCAACGCCGGTGGTGCATGATGCGCTCCTTAGCCTGATAAACGAGCCGTTCCGAGCCTCATATCGGAGCGGCTTGTTTTGTACGACCGACGCGATATGCGCACTGCGGTGAAAGTCCGCGCGGAGCCGCGATGATGCGGAATCCCAGACCTGAAGAACAACTGCGGGGAGGTAACGAACCGTGGGAGAGGAAGTTCGAGGGGAAATCCCGACTGTA
>JAFQGD010000050.1 GCA_017398355.1 Akkermansia sp.
CAATCCCTATAAGAGCGTATGTGCAAAGCCCCCTGATTCGCACCAGGGGGATCTATTTGCCAAAACTGGATAAAGGTACTTGTAACGTCTTGATAATGCAGCCTCCCTTTTTTACAGCTATCCTATTTTGGACAGCTATGGGGGAGAATGAGGGGCGTTTCGGCGCGGATGAAACAATTTGCCACCACTAGCACTTGCAGAAGGCGTCTTTTCATGCTATCCTGCGGGCGAGACAGCTTGCATGTGTGCCCGTTATAAAGCCGACCCTGATTATTCCCGCGCCGACTATGCGCAGCGGGCGAGGGCGCGTGCCTACGAACAACCACCCCATGCAACCGAATACCCCGACAACGAAGACGACATCTATACCACGCCACGCCCAGGGAGCTCCCCACGCCCACGCCACCATGCTGCCCCCCCGCCAAGGCGTGATTACGTGGAACAAGATGACCCGTTGCAACAACATGCCGCCGGGCAGCGTGGTTTCTACACCCATGAAGCCAATGACACCTTCGGCACCCCCGGCCCACAACGCGAATACACCCGCCACTTGGGAGAGCAAAACCCATGGGAGGAGTTTCGGCGCCCGCCCAAGAAAGGGACAAGTGTATGGAAGGGGATTTGGCTCATCATCAGCTTTCCTTTCCGCCTGATTCTTTTCCTCACACGAAAACTGCCCAAGCTCGTGCTATGGCCCATGCGCTTGCTTATCAGTTTTTCCTTTGTAGGAATCATCTTTGCCATTGTGCTTGCCATCATCTATGGCATCAAAGCCGGGCGCTACGATATTACCCAGGTGATGCGCATGCCCGAGCGCACCATTGTGCTGGACCGCAAAGGGACAGAAATTGGCACCTTGCACGGTGAAAACCGCCGCAGTATCACCCATTTGGAGGCGGAGGTACCGCAGTATTTTATTGATGCGCTCATCATGCAGGAGGACCGCTCCTTCTGGAAGCACGGCGGTGTGGACCCGCGCGGCATCATGCGCGCGGTGGCGCAGGTATTCAAGCACCACCGCACGACACAGGGTGCCTCCACCCTCACCATGCAGCTTGCCAAGAATACATACAACCACCGTGAACGCAACTTTGACGCCAAGCTCACGGAAATGGCTCTGGCACGCCGCATCGAGGCGACATACGATAAAAAAACAATCCTCACCTGCTATATCAACCGCGTTTTCTGGGGGCACACCTTCCTTGGGCTCAAGCAGGCAGCATACGGCTACTTCAATAAGCAACCTCGCGACCTCACCATCGGCGAGGCCGCCATGCTGGCCGGTATTGTGTGTAGCCCCAATGAGTTTTCGCCATACAAGAGTCCATCCTCTGCCCGCATCCAGCGCGACAAGGTGCTCAAGCTACTCTACGAGCATGGCTACATTACCCGGCTCCAGTATGAAAGTGCCTTGGCAGAAGCCATTGTCACCAACAAACCGGAAAGACGCGGCAATGATAATTATGCGCTGGATCTCATCCGCAGCGAGGTGGACCACATCTTACAAATGCTCGATAGCCAAGAACGCCGGGTCAAAGATGAAGCCATTTATTCCGGTGGCTTGGTTGTGCGCACCTCCCTGGATGTGGATTTGCAAGATGCCGTGATGCAGGAAATTGATACCCGCTTGGTGCAAATGCTCGAAAACCGCCCGCGATATCCCCACCAAACACGCGCGCAGTTCCGCAAGCTTATCGCCGGCATGCCTCCCGAACAGGCAGACCGCACCAGCCCCAAATATGTGCAGGCCGCTTGTGTCATTATCGACAACGCGACCGGTGCCTTGCTCTCCGTAGTAGGCGGCAGAGACAGCACAGAATCCCGCCTCAACCGAGCGGTTCAAAGCCGCCGCCAAGTGGGTTCCCTTTTCAAACCCATTGTATACTCCACTTTCTTTGAGCGCGGGGGCAGCCCCAACTCCCTCATCTCCGATAACCGGCTCGTGCCGGGAGAAATCCAAGGAGCAAAACGCTGGAATCCCTCCAATGCCGATGGGCGTTTCACCGGCAACCACCCCGCCGGGTGGGGGCTACTCAAGAGCCGCAATACGATGTCGGTGCGCGTGGGCAACCGCGCCGGGCTGCAAAATGTGGTCAACACCGCACAAATGGCCGGATTTCCCCGCCCGGGGCGCACCCCCGGTCCCACCATTTATTTGGGTACGTGGGAAGCCTCCCCCCTGGAAGTAGCAGGGGCATACACCGTTTTTGCCAATGGCGGAGTTCGCCCCACTCCCTATATTATAGAAAGCATCACCGACACCTCCGGGCGCATTTTGTGGCAAAACCAACTCTCTGCTCGCCGCGTCTTTTCTGCCCGCACGGCAAACGCCACCTCCGCCATTCTGCAACAAATCACCAAGCCCGGCGGCACTGCCGGCAGCATGCAACGCTTGGGTTTCACCGCCCCTTGTGGTGGCAAAACAGGCACGACCAATGGCTACAAAAACGCTTGGTTCTGCGGCTTCACCTCAGACCTGACGGCTGCCGTATGGGTGGGGTTTGACCGCCCCCGCACCATTGCAGATAAGGCATACGGCGGCACTTTGGCCCTCCCCCTGTGGGTGGGTGCCATGCAACGCGCCGCCGCCTTGGGCTACGCTATGGGGAACATACGCACAGCCCCGGCCGGAGCACGCCGCACCGGTATGCGGCTCTGCCGCGAATCAGGGCATTTGGCACACTCCGGTTGCGAATACCAAGGAAAAGCCTATACTGAAACGATGGTAGATTTTTCCAAGCCCCGCCCCCTCTGTGCCAAACACGATGAACTGGCTGAAGACCCCACTGCTTTGCCGATGGATGATGTGGCTGAAGACCCCCATGAACTGCCGGCAGATGACATTGCAGAAGACCCCGATGCCACCCCGGATATTGATGACACCGCTGAGGAAATCTGAATAAAACAAATCACCCAAGCACCGTATGTTTTCCATCCCCGACCACGCATTGACTGTAGTAGAAAGGCTCGAACGCTATGGCTACGAGGCTTACGTAGTAGGTGGCTGTGTGCGTGACTCGCTGCTGGGGCGCACCCCCAAGGATTGGGACGTATGCACCGATGCCTTGCCGGAGGATGTTTTGCGGGTATTCCGGCGCTTCCATGTCATTAAAACGGGCCTGAAACACGGTACTGTTACCGTCATGGTCAATCACGAACCGGTAGAGGTGACAACCTACCGCATTGATGGTGCCTACACAGACAACCGCCACCCCGATGCCGTGGAATTTGTCTCCGACATTGAAGCCGACCTAGCCCGCCGTGATTTCACCATCAACGCCATGGCATACAGCCCTACCCGCGGACTGGTAGATGCCTTCGGCGGGCAGCAGGATTTGGCCGCACGGCAAATTCGCTGTGTAGGGGAACCGGATGCCCGATTCAACGAAGATGGGTTGCGGCTGATGCGTGCGCTGCGCTTTGCCGCCCGCTACCAGTTCGACATTGAGCGCGAAACGGCCTATTCCATTCACCGCAACCGGCATTTGCTGGAAAATGTGAGCGCTGAGCGCATTTTTTCCGAGCTCAAGGGCATTCTTGTGGGCGAGGGGGTGCTGGGTATGCTACTGGCATTCCCGGATGTGTTCACCGCTATCATCCCGGAGCTGGCTCCCACCCTCGGCTTTGAGCAACACAACCCCCACCATCTATATGATGTGTGGACTCATACTGCCTATGCCGTACAAGCTGTACCCCAAGATACCACGCTGCGCTTGGCTATGCTGCTGCATGATATCGCCAAACCGGCTTGCTTCTCCACAGATGCAAGCGGCAAGGGGCACTTCTACATGCACCCGCAAAAAGGTGCTGATATGGCACGCAGCATCCTCAACCGCCTCCGCAGCGACCACGCCACCCTCTCTGCCGTGTGCACCTTGGTAGCCGAGCACGATAACCAGTTCCCCACCACCATCCCCGGTATGCGCCGCCTTATCGGCAGACTGGGGGAGGCTACCATACGCCGCTTGTTTGACATCAAAAAAGCGGATATTGCGGCACAATCCGCCCACGAGCGCAGCCAAAAACTGGCCGCCTTGCGGGAGGCGACTCTCTTGCTGGATGAAACGCTTGATGCCGGCTCTGTCTTCTGCCTCAAAGACCTCCAAATCAACGGCCGCCGTCTCATGGAGCTAGGTGTGCCACAAGGACCGGAGATTAAGCGAATCCTCTCCCGGTTATTGCAGGAAGTGCAAGACGACTCCCTGGCAAACTCTCCCGATGAGCTTGCTGCGCGTGCCCGTGATTTGATTTAACCACACAAAAAAGCCCGCCAAACGCGGGCTTGAAAAGACGGATTACCGCTGAAATAACAGACGGTCACATCACCATTCGCTCACACTGCGATCCTGAGCATCCGTATACGTACCACAAATAATGCGGATAATATCAATCAGCTGCCAAATACCCAACAGGCCACATGTAAACAGCTGAATAATGCCGGAGATAAGCTTGCCGGTGTAGATACGGTGAATGCCGCCAAAGCCGGTAAAAAACAGCAGGCATGCCAAAATGAGAGTCACCGTGCGGGAACGGGGAGATACTGTAGAAGAAGTAGACATGAACCCAGCTTAGCGCACATGAAATACTTTGTCAATGCACAATGCTGCTTGACGCAGGAAAGACGGAGGTGTACCATGACATGCAGACATGGCAAAGAATGCAAAGTTGGTGGAATTGGAGACACGCTCGGTGTGGTCTCTGCTTGTAAGCTACTCTCTACCGGCCATTGTAGGCATGGCCGCCACCTCTCTTTTCAACATTGTAGACTCCATCTATGTAGGGCAATGGTGCGGGGCATTTTCCATTGCAGCCATGGCATTGGTATTCCCGCTCATGAACCTACAGGCAGCCGTGGGGAGTCTGGTAGGCTTGGGCTGTTCCTCCACAGCCTCAATCACGCTGGGGCAAGGGGATTTTCACCGTGCCTTTCGGGTAGTAGGGCACTGCGTGATGCTCACCATCATCACCAGCTTTGTGTTCGGGGTGATACCGGTTCCTTGGCTGCGAAGCATCCTGCAAGCATTCGGCGCAGAAGGCGAAACCCTGCAACCGGCATACGATTTCATGCTGGTGATGATGCTGGGCTCCCCCATCACCTTCCTATTCATGAACATGAACCACCTGATGCGCGCCAGCGGCTACCCGGTCAAAGCCATGATAAGCCTTCTGGTCTCCATGGTGGTCAACATTGCCTCCGCGCCCGTGTTTATCTATGTGCTGGATTGGGGTATACGTGGCGCAGCTCTGGCAACCATGCTGGCCCAGTTGGTTGGTTTGGTGTGGATATTTGCACATTTTATCAATCGGCGTAGTGTGTTGCACTTGCGCAAAGGCATCTACAAGCTCAACGGTGTCATTGTACGGCGAGTGTTGGCCATTGGCATGCCACCGTGTTTGCTCAACATCGGTGCATGCGTGATTGTTGTTGTATTCAACCGCCTATTCTTGGCATATGATGGACAAATGGGGGTGGGTGCATACGGCGTGGTAAACCGTGTTCTCTTCTTTTTTGTGATGGTGGTGCTCGGCATCACCCAAGGCATGCAACCCATTGCAGGGTACAACCTGGGGATTGGCAACTACTGCCGCGTGCGCCGCGTGCTCTTCTGCGCCATGATTGCCGCTACGGGCGTGACATGCCTTGGCACCTTGTTGGTGGAAGTCTTCCCACGGGAAATTGTGGGTGTATTCGTGAAAGAAACAGATGCCAATGCCACCTTGCTTATCGACATCGCGGCGCGCGGTGTGTGCCTTATGGCCATTTGCTTCCCCTTGGCCGGCTCGCAAATCGTCATCGGTAATTTCTTCCAAGCTATTGGGCGGCCTATCATGAGCATCTCCCTCAATCTGACCCGCCAAGTCTTCTTCCTGTTGCCATGCTTGGCCATACTGCCCATGTGGATTGGCGAACCGGGCATTTGGCTTTCTCAAGCTACGGCAGATGGGCTCTCTGCCCTGCTGGGATTCACGGTTCTTTACTTATTCTTCCGCCGCTCCTTCCACTGCAAAGATATTTCCTGCCCATCCTCCCCCACCTCTGCACCCACCATGACCACCCATACCATCATTCTAGCCACCCGCAATGCCCACAAAGCCCAAGAAATCGCAGCTATGCTGCCCTCCCGTTTCACGGTGAAAACCTTGGCAGATTTTCCCAATACCCCTGATGTGCCGGAAACCGGAACCACTTTTGCCGCCAACGCTGCGCAAAAGGCAGAAGCCATCTCCACCCTGCTGCCGGGGTTAGTACTGGCAGATGACTCCGGACTGTGTGTGGATGCCCTCAATGGTTCCCCCGGCGTGCTTTCTGCCCGCTACGCAGGCGAACACGGCAATGATGCCGCCAATAATCGCAAAATCCTCTCCGAGCTACACGCCATGCAAGGCCAAGCACCTTTCCATGCTCGCTTCGTGTGTGCCATGAGCCTTGCGTGCGAGGGAAAACAAATTGCCGCGTTCGAAGGCAAGGTGGAGGGCTACATCTCCCTCTCCCCCCGTGGCTCTACCGGCTTTGGCTACGACCCCATCTTTGTACCCCGGGGGTACAACTCTACCTTCGCAGAAATTTCCCCCGCCGAAAAAAATGCTATCTCCCATCGTGCTCGCGCCTTGGCTCAATTCGTGGAATTCTTGGAGTCTTACGGTAAATAATCCTCCCATGCAGGGGGCTATACCTAACATCTCACCCCTTCCTTTCTCTGCGCTATCCCCGGGGATACCGCTTTTTTTACCGTTTGAACCCAATTATTGCCAAGTAAAACTTGCTAAAACGGCCAAAATAAGGTAGAGTACGGGGTAGCATAGAGCCCGTTCTCGCACGCACTCGCGCGAGGAGGCTACGAGCCTTGCGCCCGGTATATGCAGAGAACACAACTAAACTAGCTATGACACAAGCACAAAAAACAATCATCAAATTGTTGGTCGTGCTGCTGCTGAGCGGCAGCATGCTATTCATGCCCTTTGAAGAATGGGGCTTGCCGATTAATGCCATTCAAACCCGCGTGATTGCGCTCTTTGTCTTTGCAGCACTCATGTGGATTTTGGAAGTCATTCCGATTTGGACTACCTCTGTCATGGTCATCACGCTGGCCTTGCTGGGCACATCCAACACCTCGCTCAATTTCCTCAAGGTCGATAAGTTTGACTCCAAGGCCGTGCAAGCCATCGTGGCAGATGCTTACGGCCCCGGCGCCAATGCCGATACCGTGAAAGCCACCCAAGAAGCCGTGGTAGCCAGCTTGAAAAAAGCCGCAGCCATCAACCCCACGGTTGTCCGCAACACCATCAACACTGAAATCCTGAAACCGGTCACCGGCGGCAAGGCAGATGATGCCACCAAAGCCCAGCTGATGGCGGCTTCTTCTCGCTTGTTCGATGGCGAGGTGAGCAAGCGCATCGCTGACTTGGAGCTGGTGAACCTGACCCAGCAGAAAAGCATTTTTGCCACTTTTGCAGATCCCATCATCATCCTGTTCCTCGGTGGTTTCTTCCTGGCAGATGCCGCTACCAAGTACCGCTTGGATATCAACCTGGCTCGCGTACTGCTCAAGCCTTTCGGCACCAACCCGAAGTATGTGATGCTGGGCCTGATGAGCGTTACCGCCCTCTTCTCTATGTTCATGAGCAACACCGCCACCGCTGCCATGATGCTGGCGCTGCTCACCCCGGTGCTGGCTCTCTTTAAACCGGAGGACCGCGGCCGCGCCGCCTTTGCTCTCTGCATTCCCATTGGGGCCAATGTGGGTGGCATCGGCACGCCTATCGGCACGCCTCCCAACGCCATCGCCCTCAAGTTCATGCAGGAAATGGGCCTGAACATCACCTTCGGTAAGTGGATGATGTTCGGCGTACCTTTCGTCATCATCATGCTCTTGGTCGGCTGGCTTGTGTTGGTGAAGATGTTCCCCATCAGCCAGAAGTCCCTCGACTTGGCCAAGGAGATGAAGGGCAAGTTCCTGACCACGCCCAAGGCCATCATCGTGTACGCTACCTTCATCGTGACCATCCTCCTCTGGGTGATTCCCAAGGATTACCATGGCTTGGACTCCAACAGCGTGGCCATCATCCCCATTGCCGTATTCTCTGTAACAGGTGTTATCACCAAGAAAGACCTCAAATCCATGAGCTGGGACGTGCTCTGGCTGGTAGCCGGTGGCTTTGCCTTGGGTGTAGCCCTGAGTGAAACCAACTTGGCCAAGGACATGATTAACGCTGTTCCCTTCGCCTCTTGGGATTCGCTGATGCTGCTTGTGGGAGCCAGCCTCATCTGCCTCTTCATGGCTACTTTCATGAGCCACACCGCTACGGCAGCCCTGCTCATGCCCATCATGGCTAGCGTGGCCGGCGGCATGCTTGCCGGCGGCTCTATGGACGATGCCGGCGCCATCGGCCTGCTGGTGACCATCGCCTTCGCTTCCTCTCTGGGCATGGCTCTCCCCATCTCCACCCCCCCCAATGCTATGGCTTATGCCACAGGCCACGTGGAGCAAAAGGGCATGGCCATCTCCGGCACCATTCTCTGCTTGCTCGGTCTTGCCATCACCATCGGCATGATGAGCTTGCTCGGAGCCATCGGCTTCTTCAACTAACCCACCCATACCTCCTCCACTGCCATGCTGCCCGAACACATTACTGAACCGCTGGAACGCCTCAATTGCACTTACTTCAGCGACCCCGGGCGCACTATCAGCATCTCCAAAGGCGAGATGCTGGTGGGGCAGGGTGAGGAGTGCCACCGCCTCTACCTCATCTTGGAGGGTGCCTTGGTGGCCTACCGCGAAGCAGAGAAATTCCGTGATGCGGATTTGCCCACAGAAACAGTCACCCGCAAGCACGAGGTCTTCCGCGCCGGCCCGGGGTCCTACGTCTGCGTGCAAGCTTTCTTCTCGCGCGTCTTCCACAGCTCCAATGATATTGTGGCCGTAGAGGACACGCGCTTGGCCTATATCGACGACACCACCGAGCCGGTGGATGTGGAGCACTACGGCAGCATGGAGCACCAATTCATCCCCGTCCTCATGCACGAGCTGGCAGCCCGCAATATCCGCATGTTCAGCCATGCCACGGAGAAAGAGGAAGCCCAGCGCCTCTTGCAACGGGCAGAAATGGCCTCCACTCTAGCGCAGCTTTCCGCCGGCATTGCGCACGAGCTCAACAACGCCGTGGGTGTCATCACCCGCCGCACCGAATTCGTTGCCGAACACATGGCTGAATTCTTGGCTGAGGAAGATAAATACAATGCCCGCCTCTTCCGCTATGGGTACGAAGATGAAAGCTTCATCGCCGCCAGCGATTTGCGCAAGCGTGCTCGCAAATACGAGCGAGAGCTCAACATGCCCCAAGAAGCCGCCAAGGTCCTCGCTCACATTATCCCCGATACGGAAACCCTCGTTAAATTCGGCCCGGAGTTTGTTAAACACGTACGCTCCAACTACCGCTTCTGGGAGCTGGGACACGACCTGCGCGATATGCAGGTTGCCGCTCGACACGCCACCGGCATTGTGCGCGCCGTCAAGCTACTGGGTGGTGGCAACTCTACCCGCCAAGAAGGGGTAGACGTAGCACAATCCCTTAGTGATGCCATGAACCTGCTGGGCAACAAACTCAAGCACCTCACGGTGCACACGGATATCTCCCCCACTCCACTCATCACGGCTGATATCACCGAGCTTGTGCAAGTTTGGACCAACATCATCAAAAACGCATGTGATGCCATGGAGCAAGGGCAAACCCCCGACCCCACCATTCACATCTCTACCGGCATCAGCCACGCCGAAGGCCTCAAACTGTTGCCAACGGATTATATCCGCGTGTCCATATCCAACAATGGACCCGCCATACCGGAAGAAATTCACGAGAAAATCTTCCAACCCAACTTCACCACCAAAAAGCTCGGGCTGGATTTCGGCCTCGGCCTCGGCCTCTCCATCGTGCGCCGTGTGGTCGATAGTTACAACGGCACCATCGAGCTGACCAGCTCCGATGGCAATACCACTTTCACCATTAACATACCTACCACTCAAATCCATGGAAACAATTAACATTATTTGTGTAGACGACCAGCAGGAAGTGCTGGATTCCGTCATGAGAGACCTCCGTCCTCTCACCCCATACGTCCGCCTGGAGGAAGCATCCAGCGTAGAAGACTGCATGGAACTCATCAACCAGATTGATGACGATGGTGACCACATCGCAATCATCATCTCCGACCAAGTGATGCCCGGTGGCAATGGCACCGACCTGCTGGGGCAGATTACCAGCGACCGCCGCTTTGGCAAGACCCGCAAGGTGCTGCTTACCGGCCAAGCCACCCATGCAGATACCATCAACGCCATCAACGATGGCCAGATTGACAATTACATTGAAAAGCCCTGGCAGCAGGAACGCCTGCTCACCATCGTGAAGCGCCTGCTCACCCTCTACATCTTGGATGCCGGACTGGACCACACGGAATACATGCCCGTGTTGGACAACGAAACTCTATTTAAGAGACTTCGCTGATTTTTACCCCCTCCCCTGCCCGCCCGCTTTCCCCGGGCGGGCAATCTGTATACCCCTCTTTTCAAAAACATGAAACTGCACATCCTCACTTCCTTGGGGCTTATTTGCGCTGCAACCGTTGCCCAAGCAGCAGATGCCCCAGCCAAAAAGACAGACTGGACAGATGCTGTCAAAAAAGCCCTCATCATCTACGAAAACCCCAACACTTTCGTTAAAAAAGTGAATCTCTCTTGGCGAGAGCAATTTCAAATTGCTTCCGTCCAGCCCAATGGCAGCAACGGCCTTCACCTCAAAAAAGGTGCCAGCCCCTTCAATCAGGAGTTCCGCCGCTCATGGATTGGTGTAGATGTGCACACGAAGACGGATACCCAATTTCACGTTATCGGGCGTATCGGTGGCCTTCCCACACGCAGCACATACCCCGGTGGCCGCACCAAGCGTAATTTCACCTATGCCGGTATTTACGATGCCTGGGTAAAACAGAAGATAAAATCCGTGCAGGGTCTCAGCGTGCGTGCAGGTAAATTCTCCCCCAAGTTTACCTATGACTACAACATGTCCAATGCCGCCATCTACACCGTAGAACGCTCCGCTCTGTCCAACCAATACGGCTTGGACACCAACTGGGGTGTTGAGTTCACCTACGACCACCCCAACAAGCAGGATAGCTTCTACCTCCAATTCATGGCCAATGACCGTGCTTGCAACAGCAAAAATCTCTCCCATTCCGATATTTATCGAGATGGCCGCGGACTCAAGGGCGAATTCGGCTGGGAAGACAAATTCTTCACCTCCATGGGAGCCAAACACAAATATGCCGTCACCGAAAATGGCTTCCAATCCATCTCCTTGGAATACATGCACGACTTTGACAACTCCTATGGCAAAGCTCGCAAAGGTGCCAACTACTATGGCTTCGGCTTTAAAGATGCCCTCTCTCTCTCCCATGAATACAAGCGTGGCAAGTTCCTCTTCATCTCCAACTTGGTGGCAAGTTTTGAGCAGATTGATGGCCACGGCTCCAACAACATCGGCTTGCAGCTCCAGCCCGTGTACTCTATCTCCCCGCGCGTGGATCTGGTATTCCGCTACACCGGCATGACCGGCGATAACGCCTGCAAGCTCGGCAGCGATCGTTACATCAACACGCAGACCAACGCCCCCGCTTGGGTCGATAGCCTGCACACCTTCTACTTTGGTGTAGACCTGTATGCCTCTGCCATCAACAAAAACGCTGCCAAACTCATGTTTGGCGCAGAGTACACCACCGCCCGCGATGGCGGCCGCGACTGCTACAACGGCTGGGAATACACCGCCGCCGTGCGCTGGAACTTCTAATTTCCCTCGGCATCCTTCCCCCTTCCCCTCTCCGCCACCGTGCGCGAGAGGGGATTTTTTTTGCATTGCTATGACTCAAGATACCAAAACGACAAACGATGATATTAATTTATTATCAGAAGATTCCACTTCGCACGACTTATATCGGACACGCTAAAGGAAGCCTACGCTCATGGGGGGGACATCACTTGCGGTGAATCGGAAGGTCTTGCACTATTCTCTTTTTGGGGGGTATGATGGTTTCATTGGGTGCGCGGGTTATCAGATACTCTTTCTGTGCCTTTGCCTCCTCTTATTTATCTAATCATATGAATACACCATACAATAATGACCATGATGCAGCCCTGCTCAGCACCGGGGCTTCCGCTTCCCGCGCTAAGCGTGTGCGAACGGTTAATTTCGTCAGTTTACCCGCTTTTTCCCAGCGACCTTCGGAAGGTGGTATGAAAAATTTTGTTGGGGGGACTCTCACGCTTCCGGCAGAGGGTGCGCGAGTGACAATGCGTATTACGGCTGATGATAGTGGCTCGTTTACTCTTGCCGGTTCTTCCGCTTCGCTTTCTGTGAGTGGCGGGGTGGATGAAAATAATTGGCAAAAGTCTACTTCGGCATCTTACTGGCAATCTTCTATTACTGCGTTTTTGCCCGGCGGTGATTATAATATCCTCGCTACTTGCTCCAATATTGATATGGCTCCATACAATGATGAGAATCTCTTTCTTCTACGTTGCGGCCTCTCGATTGAATACCCGGTAGATAGCCATGATGCTGATGGCGGGCTGCCGGATGTTGATGATGACTCTGTGGATGAGCCTTCCATTTGTGATCCTTGCGCTTGCTGTAGTGATACGGGGGATGCGGTGTCGCCACCCACGGATGTTACCCCGGCTGCAGCACAGGATGAGTGCGGGGGGGCTGTGTCGGTGGTACCGGGTGCTGCTGCAGCGGCAATGTCCCTTGCGGCGGTAAATGATTCGTCTTCGCCCGGCGCTTCTCCGGGGGTGGCAACCGGTATGCGCTATGATTCTGTCTGGGCTTGGCAGGCGCAGGTGCAGGATGGGCTGCTCACGATTCGTCCTTCCTCCGGCCGCAGGATGACTTTTACCGTGGTGGAGGGAGAGGCTGTGGCGCGTCCCACGGCGCTCACGTTGCACCACCCCGTGCAGGTGGAGTTGCAGAATGCCGATTTGACTCCCTGCTCTGAGGGCTCTCCCGCTTTTTGGACGCTCACAGAGGCTTCCGGGCGCCGCGTGCGTTTTGATGCTGCTTCGGGCACGGTGGCGGCAGTAGTGGCGGCTTCCGGCAGGGTGACAACGGCGGTGCAACATGCTGAGCAGGTGCAGGAGCTTTTTGATGATGCCGGCAATATGGTTTCCTGCTATTCCCCTACGCAGGGGCTCATGCTGGTGAGCAGCGGGGCATCCGGCGAGAAGCTTTTGTCCTGGTATGCCCCGGCTGATGTGACTGTGGATGCGGAGGGAAATGTGCAGCCCACCGGGGCACCTTACAAGACGGCTTCTTACCTCACTACGGTCACTGCTGACGGGGTGGAATCAACCTCCGTCACGCGTGAGCAGACAGGCCTGCCCGCTTATACCGTCACCCGCGTGGTGGACGGCGATACGGTGACGGTAACGAAGGGGACGGGGGCAGATGCTATCATCCGCACTTGGGTCACCACCCGCCCCGAGGTGGGTTTGTTGCAGCGTGTGGAGACGGTGCGCAAAGGCTCGGCTGAGGCTCCGCCTGTTTCCTGTTCCTGCATGGTGCGCATGCTCACAGAGGGCGGCTGGCTCAAGCTGAGCGATACAGAGGGCTACGGCTCTACTTCCCCGCGCACCACGTCGTATGAGTACAATCAGCAGTACCGGGTCTCGCGCGTCAATCACCCGGATGGCAGTTATACGGAGTTTGCGTACGATGCGGAGGGCCGTGTCACTCACGAAACAGCACCTTGGGGAGCTGACCGCCGGAAACGTACGCGCTATGTATATGCCGCTTCTTCTTCCCGCTTCTTTGATAACCGCCCGGTCAAGGTGTATACGGATTATCAGAAGTCAGACGGCTCGTGGCTCAATATCAAGGTGGTGGATTATTCGTACGAGGATTCCGCCGCGTTGGAACGCACCACGGCGGTGACCCACATTGCAGGCACCTCTCAGGTGCAGACAACGGTGGAGGAACGCTACGGCGAGGCTCCCGCTTATGCGTTTGCGGCCGGCAAAAGCAAGTTCTCGCAGGGTGTGGATGGGGTGCAGTCTTATCATGATTATGAGGCGGCAAATGAGTACGGCGCACTGCACAAGCATACAGTCATCACCAAAGCTGCGGGCGAATGCGTGGCCGGCCAAAGCCGCATGCGGGAAGAGTTCATTGCCGCCGATGATACCGTCACATTCGAGCGCGAATCCGTGTGGGATGGTGAGCATTGGCAGTTGCTGAGCTCCGCTGCCTATGAGTATGATGCCCAACGCCGCGTGGTGAAGACCACTTACGGCAACGGGCGCGTAGCAACTGCTGCATGGATGTGTTGCGGCAAGCTCCGTGAGACGGATGAGGATGGTGTGACAACCACCTACGGTTACAACGCCGCGCACCAGTTGGAAGAGGTGATTCGCGCCGAAGTCAAGGATGGGGACGTTGTGGTAACGCCTGAAACGATCACCACTTACACCCGCGATGCCGCCGACCGCGTGCTTTCCACCCGCCGCGATACGGGGGCGATGACCACGATTGAAACACTGCAATACGACTTGCTCGGGCGCGAGGTCTCCCGCACGGATGCGCTTGGCCGCACCACAACCACCGCTTACAGCGCAGATGGGCTCACC
>JAFQGD010000051.1 GCA_017398355.1 Akkermansia sp.
GTGTGAGATGTGGCAGAAAAAAATGCCTGGGAAACTTGCCCCCGGTGCAGCGGGAAAAATGGAAAAGTGCAATTTTTACACAAAAACCCCGCAATCCGCATCATTACTGAAAACGCAGAGCCAAAAGCCGGGTGACAAAAAAGTGACACTTTTCTATCACTTTTTATTCACTTTTAGCCCTATTTTGGCCATTTTGGGGCAAAGAGAAAAGCGACTCACATTTGCTGTAAGTCGCTTATTTTGTGGATACTACAGACGGGACTCGAACCCGTACAGTCTATACGACCGGGAGATTTTAAGTCTCCTGCGTCTACCATTCCGCCACTGTAGCATCGGTGTGGGTGGTATTGAAACATATTTGAAAGGCATTGACAAGGAAAAAACATGGCAGAGGGCATATAAAAACATGGCTTTTCCGAAAGAGATTTCACACAAGGAAAGGCAGGTGCCAATTTTGAGTGAGATAACGTAAGAAAGAAGCGCTCCCGCCACAGCCTGCAAAGGGGCGATGGCGGGAGCTGATGTAATAACGGGAAGGAAGAAAGCTTAGCCGCGGGGCTTGACGACAGCAATCTTACCGGAGCGGGTAATCATGGTGACATCATAATCCTGCATGAGGTTGAGGAAGCGAGCCAAGCGGAATTCACCACCGGAAATCTCAATAGTGAGGGATTCTCTGGTCGCATCCAGCACGCGGGCACCAAAGATGTTGCAGAGCTCCAAGATTTCTTGTTTTTTGTCGCCAAACTTGACGCGCATGAGCACGATTTCGCGGTATACGGTAGGAACAGCACGGAAATCAGTTACTTCTACCACGTTGACCAGCTTGCTGAGCTGCTTAATCACTTGGTCAAGTTTCTCACGGTGTTCATTCACATCAATGGTCATGCGGGAGAATCTGGTGTCCTCACACGGTGCTACATTGAGGGAATGGATGTTGTAGCCACGCCCGGAGAAAAGACCGGCCACTCGGGAAAGCACGCCAAACTTGTTCTCAACGAGTACGGAGATGGTGTGGGTGTGATAATCGGTCGGTATCATATTCTGTTCCATAGCGCTTGCAGCATACCTGATTTGTGGTGCTACGTCAAGCATCTTTATCGCCTTATCAGATAAATGCCGTGTGGTAAGCCAAGATTCTTTTGTTAAAGCAAGCTTTGGCGGGCAGATGAGAAGTACTTTTATTCATATGATAGGTGTGTTCAGTGGTGCAAAAATCCCCGCTCGGCCACGAGGCCGGGCGGGGAGAAAAAAGAGTGTCAGGGGTAATGTATTTAGAAGACGAAGCCTGCTTGAAGCCCGGTGGCACTGGCGTAGTCAGTATCGCGGTAGGCGGGGTCTTTGATGAGCTGGAAGTAGGGTGCGAGGTAGAAGTACTGGTTGAGCTGTACGCGGTACATGCATTCAAATACTTTTTCGTGCTCATTGACTAGGGGAGAAGTGGCCGTATCCGCGCCCTTGAAGATGCCGAATCCTATGCCCAAGTAATCATCCGGGCGGGAGGGTGCGAGCCGCAGGGTGGCACCGGCAGAGAGTTCTTGGGAGCAGCGTTGGTAGCCGCCACTAGCCCAGCCGGCTCGGGCGTATACTTTGGCTTTGTCGTTGATGGTGTATTCTACACTGCCAAACAGACCAGCAGCGTTGTGTTGGTGGTCGTTGCCATCGAGCCCGGGGGTGTCTTGGCTGCAGAAGAAGGGGGAGAAGCGGAACGTGGCTTTACCATCTGCAGTGATGTGGCCGTACTCGCCCACAATGGCATAGCCATTGGCGTGCTTGGCATTGAAGGGGTTGGAGCCCCATGGGGTGCCCATGCGGGTAATGGCACCGGTGACCCAATTGCGGCGATCAATTTCAGCTTGCACAAGGGCAGCCAAGTTGTTGTAGGGCAGGGGGAGCACGCCGGAGCTTTCAAAGTTATCGTTGGTGAAGCGGGCATGGCCGATGCGGTCCATGTAGTTGTTGAGCTTAATCATACCGGCGGTAATGGCCACACGTTTGCCGGCCAGGAAGTGCTTGACGGAGACTTCTAACAGGGCCAGATCGTGCGGCCCGAGAATATCTGTATGCAGGCCGGAGCACATGCCGATACCGTTTACATAGAAGCTTGATTCCGAAGCTGATGCACGGTCCAATCCCCATGAGCCGGCCACATCCATGCGCAGCCAAGTGCCACCGTTGATTTCATCTTTGATGAGTTGCTGGTTGAGGATAGCGTAGAGGATGGCAACATTGTTGGTGGTGTTGTAGCCGGGCATGGCGTTGTCCAATGCCCAGAGACCGTAGACTAATTCGAAAATCCACTGGGTACCATATTTTTCATCTGCGGCGCGTTTGAAGGCGGGGGCTGATTCCCCCGCAGGGAACATGTTGGTATTAAATACGATGTTGCCGGGAGCGGGAGCTTCTTCTGCAGGGGCTATATTGGCGCAGAGACCCAGAAAAACGGCTGCGCTGAGGAGGAGTTTTTTCATGTTTTCGTTAGAGTGTGGTAATGCTGGCGCAGATGCTACCACAGATATGCACTATTTGGAAGCATAAACTTTGCTGATAAAGCCAGAAAAGGGCTGCACGAAAAGCTGAGAACCGTGTTCGGATATGCCGTGGGCGGCAAATCCAAAGTGGTGGGAGAAGGCTATGCCCTCGGGGGTGATGTTGTCGGTGGCAATCAGTTGGCAGCGGTGGCGCACCGGTAGGTAGGGTTCAATGGCTGCTTGGAGTAGCTTGCGTGTGAGCCCGGTGTGGCGGTAGGCCGGCTCTACCAGAATGCAGCTCAGAAACATGTGCAGTGGGCTTTCATCCGCGTGTATATCTACGATAGATTCGGCCGTGAGCTCGCTGTCATTCAATTGCCCGCAGAGTAATTTTTCAAATGCCTCGGGGAGAATGGGGAAGAGATTCACGAAGGCTATCACCTCGTTGTTGACTGCGGCTGCGGTGGTGCTGTATGTCTGCGCGCAGTACCAGCGGTATGCCTCTTCAGCAGGGGTGATGAAATCTGCCCCGTAGTATTTGTGTTCCAAAGCCGCCATTTGCTCAAAATGAGCATAGGAAAGCGGGCTGATGATGGTGGGCGTGTCGAGGACCTCAATCATAATCGGCAATAGAGACGGCATAGATGGCGTTGAAAAGCTCATCATCCGGGATGTTGTTGAGCACTTCTTCCACCACCATGCTGTCATCTATCGCCACGGCTGCTGTTTGCGGCGTTTCCATAGGAATAATGAGGGGCAGTATGGCCACACACAGGCAAAGCACTGCAGCTGCGCTGCACGCCCAAGTCGATACTCGCTTGTACCACGGGCGGTTATAGGCAGCCAAGGCTTCTTCGCGCCGGATGGCGGCTAAAATGTTGTCCGCAAGACCAGCTGGGGGCAGGGGGGTGCTTGCTTTACCCAGTAGGGTATCCAACGCCTCGTCTTCTGTGGTGTATGGTTCTGCCATTTGTAGGGGTAAACACCGCCGGGAGCGGAAAGTTGCGCGGAAAATGAAAATTCAGGAAAGGTAGGCTGTGAGGTCTGCTTGGTACAGCTCCGGTTCCAAAAGGAAGGAATCATGCCCCTTGGCAGATTCAATGCACTTGTAGCGTGCGTTTACGCCGTTTTTGATGAGGCGGCGGTGGAAAAGCGAGCATGAGCGTGGGGTGAAGCAGCAGTCTGTGCTAATAGAGAAAATCATGAAGGGGATGTTATGCTCTGCATAGAGGCGGAACACGGCATCCAAATTCTCTTTGCCACAGAGGGCTGGCAAGTCGAATGATGCCCACATGTTGATGATGCGGATGTAGGCGTTGGCATCGAAACGCAGAGCAAATTTGGTTCCTTGGTGCAGCATGTAGCTTTCCGTGTTGCGAGTGGGTAGATACCAAGTGAATAGGCCCTTTCGATCGGGGGTGCCGCCTTTGCGGGCCCGCTTTTCCAGCCCGCGTTGGTAGACAAAGAACTTGTGGCTGATGATGCGGGCCAAGGCCAAGCCGCGGCGGGGCGGGTCGCTCAGCGGGTAGCGCCCCTCGCGGTACTTTTCATCAATCTCGATGGCGGCAAATTGCTCAAAGGCGGCAAGCTTGTGCTCAATGGGTGGCTGGCAGGAGGCGCCGATGATGACCACGCTGCGCACTCGCTCCGGGTACATGTGGGTGAAGGCTAAGCTCAGCATGCCTCCAATACTGGGCCCTACGATGGCAAAGCGATCGATTCCCCATGCATCGAATAAACGGATTTGTGCCCGTGCTTGGTCATTGGGTGTCACCATGGGGAAGCGGCTCCCCCAAGGCTCACCATCGGGCGCGATAGAGGTGGGCCCACTGCTGCCGTAGCAACTGCCCAGGAAATTGACGCAGACGATGAAGTAGCGCTTGGTATCCAGCGGTTTACCGGGGCCAATCATACGATCCCACCATCCTTCATGGTTTTCTGCGCGCCAAAAATCGCCTGCTTCGGGCAAATCGGTGTTTAGCCCATGGGCGTGGTGGCTGCCGGTGAGGGCATGAAAAAGCAAGATAGCGTTGCTCTTGTCGGCATTCAGTTCGCCGTATGTCTCGTAGGCTAGGCAGATGTTGGGCAAGGTTTCCCCTGTGTCGAAGGTGAAATTGCCAATTCGGAAGATTTGGGTTTTGACATCAACGCTCATGGACAGATGGTGTGTGGCTGCGGTTAGGTGGTCTTAGCGCTATATGAACGAAAAAAAGACCGGGGTCGGTTAACGCCGGTCTCTCTTTTCGGGCGGGGGTACGGAATGGTTGCTTCCGAAGTCCCCGTGCAGGCAATTCTTACTTGACGCCCTTCTTGCTGAGGCGTGTGCCGGCTGTCGTGCCCTGACGAGCCTTGAACTTGGGATTGCTCTTGCAGATGACGTAGAGCGTCCCCTTGCGCTTCACGATCTGGCAGTCAGCGTGGCGGCGCTTCATAGAGGCGAGGGAGGAAAGAACTTTCATGATCTTTGGTTGGTTGTGTGGTTAATAAGATTTTAGTGCCGGGAAGATGGCGTCATCGGGAGCCAGATTATACCCTTAACTTTTCGCTTGTAAAGACAAATTTGCGTAAAAGTGCAATTTTTTTCTGTTTGTGGGGTGCGGTTAGAAGGGGCGGAGCTTGCCGTAGTATCCATTGTGCATGGCTCGGAAAAGGGTGTAGAGCCCGCTCCAGCTCAGCTCATTGGTCAGCAGCATGGCATCAATCGTCAGGATGATGTAGAAGCCACATGCTGCTAAGCGGCGGAGGTAGGCGCGCGGGTGTTTGAGCCTTTGCAGCCATGCCCAATTGCGGATTTTGTAATAACTGCGGGATATGGGTAAGCCCGGCTCATAGAAAAAGGAGCGATTCCCATATGTAAAATGTACCAGGGGGATAGCGGCAGAGGGGTGCTCCAGCTCCGAATCCCGCACCGTTACAAATTCAAACCCGGCGTGGCGCACTTTCCATGGGTATTCTTCATCTTCTCCGCGTATAAACAGCTCCGGCGTGGGAACTCCGGCTTTCAACCATGCTGCGCGGGGGTATAAGGCCCCCAGCCAGCCTCCGCGACTGGGTATTTCATTGCCCGGCAGCATATCGCCCCGTGTAATGGCGTTTTTCCATGGCATGTGCTCGCTGCCTGTTCTCATGGTAAGCGGCCAGCTGAGATCATCATTTTTTGTGGGGTCGATGACGAGGCTCATGCGCACTGTGTTTTCCGGCACTTGCACGGCCAGTAGCCTTTCTAAGGTCTGCGGGCGCGGCCAAGAGTCGTCATCCAGTACCCAAACATAGTCTGCTTGTAAGGTGCGGAAGGCGTATTCCATGCCGTGGGCGCAGCCACCCGCATTACCCAAATTGCTGCTCATTTGCAGGATGTGCAAACGCTTGTCGGCAAATAAGAGGCTAGCAAGCGCCGGGGCCTCAGTCGTAATATCATCATCCGCTGTGCTATTATTGATGATAACAATAGTATCAGGTTGCCGTGTTTGCTGCGCCAAACGCTCCAGGCAGGTAAGACTTCTTTGCTTACTGCCGTAGTGTGTGAAAATGGCGCAAATGATAGGCATGCGCTCATTATGCCTCATGCAACTTCGTTTTGCAAGTATTTCTGCCGCGCTTTCATCAAGAAAACATTGACAAATAGCTATTCACTAGTGTATACAGAAGCTATGAGAACACGGTTGATATGGCTTTCTGTAGTTGCTGCTTTGTTGTCGGCTTGCACTACTGTGACGGATTCATACATCAAGGATGTAGCGGATTTGCCGATTAAATCTGCCGATGCTCCTCATTTCGATTGGCAGAACAGCCCCTTGCGCGCTAATGCCATGTATGTTTTTTATGATGCCAACCACCGTGGCCAGCGTACAGCTATGGTGGGTGACTACTATTACGTGAGTTGGTATGATGCAGAGCCAGATAAGGATACTCGCCTTGTTATGCGTTATACCCAAGCTGCCACGGGTGTTGATGTGAAGGCGCGTGAGGTGAAGTTCCCTGCAGGGCGTGGTAAGGCGCGTAGCCGCAAGACGGAGTTTTTCTTCACCGGGGCTGATCGCAAGCGCAAGGGCGATATTATGTCATGGCGTGTTGAGTTGTATGTGGACGGCAAGCTCAAGGATTCCCGCCAGTCATATCTGTGGGAGTGATGCTCGATGATGCATAATAAGCCGTGAAGATAGACCGAAATACGAGCCAGACTGAGCTGGAATCGCTGTACAAGGCTGTTGTGCGGCGTGAGTTTTTGCGCAATACGCCGCTCAACATCAAGACTTTCCTGCGCTATGCGTTGCTTTTTGCGTTGTTTCCGGGGATGCGGTTGGGTTTTCGCGTTGGATTGTTGATAACGGCTGCGTTCTCAGTATTGTTGATGATTTTGCTCTTGTGTGGGGAAGAGCAGTGGGCCACTTGGGCAGTGTTCGCGTGGGTGCTGATTGGGGCTGTTGTTCTTTTCTGTGTGTGCATACAGGTGGTGCGCGTGGCGGCTGAGACGAAGCGGGCGCGTATGGAAATGTTGCCGCCAGAATCCGGGTTGCTTCGCTGTCGCACCTGCCCGGAATTGATGCCCTTGCCGTGGACTCGAGACAAAAGTATGAAGCAGCGCCATACGGCTTCCGTGGCCATCGAGGTGCCGTGCGATGGTATTTACGCCTTTATTTTGCACATGGACAAAGGGCAAAAGGATTGCCGCATTGTGACGCATGGTCGCCGTGGCACCTGCGTTGTCTATGCTCAGGGGGGAGGGAAGAGTGGCGAGCCGTTCCAAGCCCTCGTGCTGTATCGTTTGGCTGCCGGTTGCCATGAATTGCGCTGGAGTGTGGATTCGCCCAAGGGAATTCGCCCGCATGCCACTCTTACTCAGATGAATATCATCGCTTGAGTTCCCTTCCCGAAAATTTACCGCCTCTTTCAAAACAGTAAAACCGCATGGCGCGTGACCATGCGGTTTTCTTTAAAGGGTAAAAGATGATAAAATTAATAGCGAATCTCGTAGTTGCCGGGTTCGCGGGGAGCTTCAGGCTCGCGGTCACACGGAGGCAGCATGGAGTTGAGATGGCGCTTCTGGATGGTCTTCTTGAGCCCGTTGTCATTGCGCACTGTCAAATCCTTGGCTTCCTTGATGGCATCAGCGCGTTCTTTCTCGGCTTTCTTGACGGCGGCGTTGTGCTCATCAATGCTGGCCTGCTGGCGGGCTGTGCCCACGCCACGGAGCGTCTTCTCGGAAATGTCCACGGGGTTAATCACCGGGGCTGCCCAAGAAAGGGAAGTCATGGCAATTGCGAGTACTGAGAGGAGGGAAAACGTTTTCATAGTGATGGTACAATCCAAGTATAAGGAAAGCGCTTCATAAGTCAAGCTGTTTTTTGGAGAAATAGCAGACTTTTGGACGCTTTCTTGTCTTTATCTTCTCATTGACCGAAAATGGGGGTGGAGAAGTATCGGTCTGCATTGTCCGGCAAGATGGCCACGATGCGCTTTCCGGCATTTTCAGGACGCCGGGCCAGTAGGGTGGCCGCATAGAGTGCTGCCCCGCCGGAGATACCGGTGAGTACTCCGTCTGTTTTTCCTAATTCTCGGGCATAGGTGAAGGGAGTTTCGTTATCCACGCAGATGATTTCATCACAGATACTTGTATCAAGCGTACCGGGGATGAATCCAGCTCCTATGCCTTGTATTTTGTGGGCTCCGGGGCAGCCACCGCTGAGAATAGCTGAGCTGGCCGGTTCTACCGCTACGATGTGTATGGCCGGGTTCTTCTCTTTCAGATACTTGCCGGTGCCGGAGATGGTGCCACCTGTACCTACGCCTGCCACAAGTATATCGACCGTTCCTTCTGTGTCTGCCCAAATTTCCGGTCCCGTGCCGTTGTAATGAGCCGCCGGGTTTTCAGGGTTCTCAAATTGAGCGGCAATGATGGAGCCCGGGATGCTCTTCTGGAGCTCATACGCTTTATCGATAGCTCCTTTCATGCCCAAGTCGCCGGGCGTCAGGACTATTTCTGCCCCGTATGCTTGCAGAATATTGCGGCGCTCCACGCTCATGGTGTCCGGCATGGTGAGGATAGCCTTGTATCCTTTTGATGCCGCTATGGCTGCAATACCAATGCCGGTATTGCCACTTGTGGGTTCAATGATGGTGCTGCCGGGGTGCAGTTTCCCTTCCGATTCTGCTTTGGCTATGATGCTATTGGCCACACGGTCTTTTACCGATCCTGCCGGATTCAGGTATTCCAGCTTGAGCAGAATATGTGCTTGCAGCCCATGCTTAGCTATGTAATTAACCGGTTCTAACAGAGGGGTGTTGCCCACCAGTTCTGAGATGTTAGTGTGAATGTTCATTTGTGTAGATTTTATCGAATGCTTGTTCAAGGTCTGCCAGCAGGTCTTCTACGTGTTCGGTGCCTATGGAGAGGCGTACTGTGTTGGGCTTGATTCCGGCTCCTTTCAGTTCCTCATCGCTTAGTTGTGAATGGGTGGTCGATGCCGGGTGGATGACGAGACTCTTCAAATCCGCCACATTGGCCAGCAGAGAGAAGAGTACCAGACTCTCGCAGAATTGGCGAGCTTTATCTGCACCGCCTCTGATTTCGAAAGTAAAGATGGAGCCCCCGCCTTGCGGGTAATATTGCGCATACAGGTTATGGTCCGGGTGCGAGAGCAGGACCGGGTGGTTCACTGTTTCCACTTGCGGGTGTTTGTCCAAGTATTCTACTATTTTCAATGCGTTGGATACATGGCGCTCCACTCGCAGGGAGAGTGTCTCCAACCCCTGCAGCAGCAAAAATGAGTTGAAAGGGCTGATGCTTGCTCCCTGATCGCGCAGCAGTACGGCGCGAATGCGGATGATGTATGCCTGTGGCCCGCAGACTTCGCTAAAGTTCAACCCGTGGTAGGCGGGGCTCGGTTGGGTGATGCCGGGGAATTTGTCGTTCTGCGCCCAATTAAATTTGCCACTATCTACGATGATGCCTCCCATGGCCGTGCCGTGCCCGCAGATAAATTTTGTCGCGCTGTGGACTACGATGTCTGCCCCATGTTCTATGGGCCGGAATAAGTAGGGGGTGGCAAAGGTGTTGTCCACTATCAGCGGAATACCGTGCTTATGCGCCACGGCTGCTATGCCTTCTATGTCTGCTATGTTGCTATTGGGGTTGGCTAGGCTTTCTACAAAGATGAGCTTTGTGTTGGGGCGTATGGCTGCGGCAAAGTTTTTCACGTTGTCCTGCTCTACGAAGCTGGTCTCTATCCCACTTTCCCTCAGTGTGTTGGCCAGTAGATTGTACGTCCCCCCGTACACGGTGCTCGAGCACACGACGTGATCACCTGCTTTTGTGATGTTGCGTATCGCGTAGTCGATGGCCGCTGCGCCCGTCGCTACGGCTAAGGCCGCTACGCCTCCTTCCAATGCTGCCATCCGTTTCTCCAGTACGTCAGCCGTCGGATTCATTAAGCGGTTGTATATGTTGCCCGGCTTTGCCAAGGAAAAACGCCCCGCTGCTTCCTCCGTATCTCGGAATACGTATGCTGTTGTCGCGTAGATAGGTACGGCTCTTGCTCCGGTGGCGCTGTCCGCTTCTTCCTGCCCTACGTGCAGTTGCTGTGTTTCAAAACGGTATCTCGTGTGTATCATAATATTAAAAGTCTACAAAAACTGTAGGGATAAGCGCATCCTACTCTTAATTTGCATTTTGTCAAGGAGAAGATGTCTCTTCTTTGGGAAATTTTGTGTTTTTTCTATCTCGTTTTTCCTATCCCTTGGCTTTGACCATAGCCTCCTCTAGGGTTGCCCTCTATCTTTTTGGTTGTGAGGTGCAGATGCTGAAAAAATAAACTTTCCTCAATAATCAGAAAAGCTAAATTATTTCTTGACTATTGATTCATTTTTCATTAAAAAAGAACTCGACAGGAAGGGGAGGTTATACCGACTCCTGACCGTATCAACAATACGAAACACAACAACAGAAAGGAAAACTATATGAAGAAGAGCATTATTCTTGCTATGTGCATGGCACTTCCGGGTTTGGCAGGCCAGCCTGCCCCCGTCACGGTGGCTGCCGCCCCCGTTGATTGTCCCCTCAGCTTGGAGATTGCTGCCGTTTACACCGCTGCATTGAACGATGTGACGAGCAATATCGATGGTATCAACACATGGGGTGTTGATGTAACTGCTCTGTACGATGTGTGCCCCAAGTGGGCCATTACCCTGCGTGGTGGCTGGGCAGAGGGCGAGGCCGACAACGATGCTATTGACACGACGGTGTGGTCCATCATGCCCGGCGTACGCTACACCTCTCCCATCAAGGACAAGCTCTCTTGGTTTGCCGGTGCCAATATCGGTCTGGCCAACGTAGAGTATTCCATCGGCTACTATTCCCCCGACGAACCTTCCACCTACACCACAGATGAATGGGGCTTTGCCTACTCTGCCGAAATTGGCTTGCGCTACAACCTGACCGAACACATCTATGTGTTTGGCGCAGCACAGGGCAATGGTAACTTTGCAGAACCCTCCGGCGCTGATTGCCAGTATGGCTTGGGCGGTCGCGTAGGTTTGGGTATTGAGTTCTGATAAGCTCTTTCCTTTAACAATATCAAGGGGTGGTCATTTCGGTGACCACCCTTTTTTGTGTGCTGTTTTTCCCTTTGTTGCAAGTTCCAAGGGACGCACGCTCAGTATGGGTGGTTTTCTTGGGGGGCAACAACCTTCAGCAAAGGGCTCGATAGCGCCGCTCTCCGGACAATCGTTCATGCTCCCGAAGGGTAGGGCTATGGTGTCGCCCCCCTCACGGATGCTATGCCCCCCGGCGTTGTTTCAACCTAGCTAATGGGTCTTCTCAATATCAGTACTGTTTTCTCCGCATACCCTTTTGCCGACAGAGGAAGCCCGGGCAGCAGTATGACCGTTACTACCCGGGCTGAAAGTACTAGATTTTGATGAATATCCGGCGGCGATAGAGAAGGAAGCACAGGCTCCAAGCCAAGAGTAGGTATGCTGTAGCGTGGGCTACGCTGTGCCAGTTATCCGGTACGAGGTATTGGATGCAGCCACCAAAAATGCGAGAGGTGAGGGCATCGAAGGGCAGAATGTGGGTGACAAGGTAGATGAAAAGAGCATTCGTACCAATGACTCGCAGCGGGAAGCTCCACTTGCGCAGCCCCCATACATCAATGGTGAGGTGCATCAGCGCCATGAACAGAAAGCCCCAGCCAACCATGCTCACGGTATAACCGGTGCTCCATATATTCTTGATGATGGGGCCACAGAATAAGCCGCCGATGGTGAAAAGCAGTCCTATGCCGGTCAGCACCCCCATACGCAGGGGGGCTTTCTTGACCCGGGTGATGATACCACCGCATACCATGCCACTAAGTGCCAATGCTGTGGCAGATACGATGCAGAGTATGCCTTCCGGGTCGAGTACCTCGCAGTGCAAGATACCCGGCAAGTAATGCTGATCCAACCATGCATTGATGCTGCCGGCCGGGCTCATATCTCCACCCCACCATTGTGCAGCCCACACGCCACCCATGATGAGCATTGCCGCCACTGCTCGCCATGCTGTGCTGCGTACCAATAGACCGATACTTCCGGCCGTGGCGCATGAAATGCCGATGAGTCCCAGTACCGAAGCATAGCGCATGCTGTGTAAATCCCAACTCAAGGCGCCGTTGACTAGCCACCCCAGTATTACCAGTATGGCGGCGCGTTGCCACAGTTTTGCAAGCTGCCTCCACCATTTGAGCCCCCGGCTATGCCCCCTTTGCATGGATATACTCATGGCTATCCCCGAGATAAAGACAAACAGAGGGAATACCATGTCGTATACGCGGAGCCCACTCCATGCGGCGTGCCCCATGTGCCAAGCCGCTTTTTGGCACACTTCGCTCCCGCTATAGAGCCCCGCTAGTGCCCGTAAAAGCATGTCTACCCCTATGATGATGCACATATCGGCACCGCGCAAGGCATCCAGAGATGCCAGCCTCCCTTCCTCTTGTATATTGCCTGTGTTCATTTTAGACATTTTATGTTGTTCATAGGGCGTTAGTCAACCCAAACAAAATTAGAAACATTCCAAAAAAAGACTTGCCAAGAGAGCTTTCGTGTGGTATTTTTTGCTCAGGCGGACGAAAGAGCCGCGAAACACACAACCAAAAAAGCATACAATGTTAGTAGGAAAGAAAGCACCGGAGTTCACGGCAAATGCCGTGGTGAATGGCGTGATTGAGAATGGGTTCAGCTTGAGCCGTTATCGCGGCAGCAAGTATGTGCTCTTTTTCTTCTACCCGAAAGATTTCACCTTTGTTTGCCCGACCGAGCTCATCGGTTTCCAGAATGCTCTGGAAGAGTTCGAAGCGCGCGACACGGTCGTGGTGGGCTGCTCCACAGATTCGGAGTTCTGCCATTGGGCATGGGCCAACACGCCAAGAGAGCAGGGGGGTATACAGGGGGTGACATACCCGCTGGTAGCGGACATTAATAAGGAAGTGGCCGAGAAGTTCGATGTGCTGGCCGGCGAAGTATGCAAGGATGCTTCCGGGAGCTGCTGCTATGTGGGAGAACGCGTAGCCTATCGCGGACTCTTCCTCATCGATAAGGAGGGCATTGTGCGCCACATGGTGGTAAATGATATGCCACTGGGGCGCTCCGTAGAGGAGGCTCTGCGCATGGTGGATGCCTTGCAGCACTTCGAGCAATACGGCGAAGTTTGCCCGCTGGGGTGGCACAAAGGCCAAGAGGCGATGCAGCCCACCCATGAAGGTGTATCCGGCTACCTCAGCCGTTAAGATTTCTGTTGGTAATATCGGCGCATAATAAGCGGCCGGGTGGCAATAGTTCACCCGGCCGTACAAATTTTTCGATGCATCAAGTCAAATCCGGTGCGGCATCTAGTTATTTTTCTGACTGTCGGAATAGCGGCTTGCAATTTTCGGCAGCTAGGCTAAAATAACCACGGCTATGAGTTGGATGCTACGAAACATCGTCGCTGCTCTGCTGTTGGGATTGAGTGTACCAGCAGTTGCGGAGCCGTCGAAGAGTGGCACAACGGTTGAAGATGAGAAGCTTGGGCACGAGATGCTCAAAGTGACTAACGATATGTGGTTTTTGCTCTCGGGGGTGGGGGATAAGGCCACGGCTGATGAGGCGGCTTTGCAATTTGTGAAACTCATAGAAGAGAGCGAGCGCATCAGTGACCAACTTTATGCCCAGCAGGCCATGGATTTAGAGGCTCTGAACATGATGCACTACCGCATTGCAGAGGTATATGAATCCTTGAGTTTCGAGTTTGAGAGCCTGTGCAAAGCTCGCTGTTACGGATCAAAAAATTTGATTGCAGCATTTCAGTATGCCGTAAGAACCGGTCTTTTTGATGATGAAAGCTTACCCGGCTTGGAGCAACCCAAGCCCCCGTTGACAGATAGTGAAGCGCGCCAGGAATTAGCCAGGCTCAAGCGTCTGATTGAGCCGGACCGAGCTGTGCTGAGTGTGCTGCAGAGCGTGAAAGATGCCGGCAGTGCTACTCGTGCCGCAGAGGAATTGGCCACGCTGTCTGCGCGGTTGCAAACATTAATGCCGGAGCATTCTGTGGCGGATAGAACCTTTGCTGATAGGACAGCTCCCAATGTGCGGGCAACGTATGCGCCCATTGAGCCATTGCTCTGGGGCATACGCTCGGAAATAGTGCGCATAGCGGCTTTGCCCGGCTATGATGACGAGCCTTTCGATGCTTTCTCTGATGCCCTTGATACGGTCTTCCAATGCTTGGGAGATGCGCACAACGCGTGGTTCGAGGAGGTGTTTGATGAATCATTCCGATCCGACTTGGATGATGCCCTTCACGAAAACGCGACAACTTCAAACTAAACTCTCACCATGCCTGTTTCAGATTATCTCGTTACCATCGGTCTAGAAGTTCATTGCCAGATTAAAACTGCCACCAAGATGTTCTGCTCTTGCAAGGCAGGGTTTGGGTATGACCCCAACACCAACGTATGTCCCACCTGTTTGGGGATGCCCGGGGCGATGCCGGTGCTGAATGAATATGCCATTGAGCGCACCATTTTGACCGGCATGATGCTGGGCTGTACTACCCCACTTGTTTCCAAATGGGACCGCAAAAACTATTTCTATGCAGATATGCCCAAAAATTACCAGACGAGCCAGTTGGATTTGCCGCTGTGCATCGGTGGTGAGGTGCCGCTGTATTCTTGGGCATTCCCGGCAGATAGCAAGGTAAAGGCTGACGGCGCGGTGGTGCGCACGGTCAAGCTGGACCACATCCACTTGGAGGAAGATGCCGCCAAACTGACTCACTATGGTACTTATTCCTTGGTGGATTATAACCGTGGTGGCACCCCCCTCATGGAAATTGTGTCGGCACCGGATCTGACCAGCCCGGATGAAACCTACGCCTATTTGAAGAGTTTGCAACAGATTCTCATCTGCGGTGGTATTTCTGATGCTGATATGGAAAAGGGCCAGATGCGTTGCGATGTGAATGTCTCCCTTCGCCCCAAGGGACAGAAGGAATTGGGAGCTAAGATAGAGATGAAGAACATCAACTCCATGTCTGCTGCCCGCCGTGCGCTCATCTACGAAATTGCCCGCCAGGCAGAGGAATTGGACATGGGGATTGCCCAGGTTCAATCTACCCGCCGCTGGGATGATGACCTTGGTGAAAGCATTGTGATGCGCACGAAAGAGAACGCGCATGATTACCGCTACCACACCTGCCCGGATTTGGTGCCGGTGCATACCGCTCCCATGGTCGAGAAGGTGAAACACGAGATGCCTGAGCTGCCGGACCAGCGCCAGCAGCGTCTTATGGAGCAATACGGCTTGCCTGTGGCAGATGCCAACACCTTGGTGGCAGATGCTCGCCTTTGCGAGTATTTTGAAACCGCTGCCGCTGCCTCCAAAGCCCCGCGCAAGGTGGCTAATTGGCTCATCAACATCCTGCCGCCCATCCTTACCGCTCAAGAATTGGAGATTGAGGATTGCCCCGTGGCTCCCGCTACGCTTGCCGGGCTGGTGGATGTGGTGGAAGAGGGAATTTGCTCTACCAACCAAGCACGCGAAATCTTGGAGGAAGACCTCTGGAGCGGAGAAGAGACGGATGCTGCCGCCGCCGCTGCCAAACGTGGCTACAAGAAGGCTGATTCCGGCGCTTTGGAAGCCTTGGTAGAGAAAATTATTGCTGAAAACCCGGATAAAGTGGCTCTGGTGAAGGGGGGCAACATGAAACTCATCAACGCTCTGACAGGCCAAGTGATGAAAAATAGCAATCCCAAGCCTAATCCCAAACTTGTCACGGAAATTTTGATGTCCAAGCTCGGCCTCTAAAGCCTGCTTACTGCGCATGTACCTGCTCTTTGACTGCAATAATTTCTTTGCCAGTTGTGAGCAGGTATTCCGCCCGGATTGGCGACACCGCCCACTTGTTGTCCTTTCCAATAACGACGGCTGCGTCGTATCACGCAGCCAAGAGGCCAAGCAAATGGGCATTGCCATGGGGGAGCCCTATTTCAAGTGTCGCGAGCGCTTGGAACAGGCCGGTGGCATCGCCTGTTCTGCCAACTTTGCGCTCTACAGCAATTTATCGGACCGCATCATGCAGATTTTGGAGGAATCTCTGCCGGAGCTCCACCAATACAGTATCGATGAAGCTTTTGCCATCGTGAGCCAGCGTTCGCATTGTGATTGGTTGGACGAATGTAGAAAAATACGCCACAAAATACGCCGCTGGACGGGGATTACCGTCAGCGTGGGCCTTGCCCCCACAAAGACTTTGGCCAAACTTGCCAACGAACTCGCCAAAAAGAAACCGGAGTACAAGGGGGTGCTTCATTTGCCCGCAGATTGCGATTCCGTACTCCGGCGCACGCCGATAGAGGATATTTGGGGGGTGGGGCGTCGCTTGGCACCGCGTATGCACGGCTTGGGGATTCGCACGGCTGCCGGTTTGGCTGCTGCCAGTTTAGACTGGTTGCGGCAGCGTTTTGGCGTGCATGGAGAGCGTTTGGCGCTAGAGTTGCGCGGGGTGTCTTGTCTGGAAGATGAACCGGTCAACACCCGCTCGCAAGTGATGGTATCCCGCTCCCTCAAAGAAGGAATAGAGGATGAAACGCGCTTACGCGAGGCTCTGTGCGGCTTTGTGGAAAAAGCAGCCCGTATCCTGCGGAGTGAGGCATTGATGGCCTCACAAGTCTACGTGGTGCTGCGTACCTCCCGCTACGCAGAGAACTCGCAGCTATACGCTGCCCAACAAGGGTGCCTATTGCCGCACCCCACAGATGATACACGTCTTTTCGTCAAAGCGGCCACAGAGCTATTGAAAGCGCTTTACCGCCCCGGCTACCCCTACCGAAAAATTGGCGTTTTGCTGGCAGATTTGCAAGAAACCGATAGTGTGCAGCCCACTTTCGACCACCCGCAGGTAGCGCCGAATCCCCTCATGCAAGTGTTGGATAAATTGCAACGTGAAGGTCACCAGGTCCACTTTGCCAATAAAGCAACCGAGCCACTGTGGCGCTGCTCCCAAGCATCCCCTTGTTATACGACCCGCTGGGCGGATATTCCGGAGGCGTGGTGAATAAAAAAGCCCGCTTTACAAGGGAACAGCGGGCCGGGGAAGGGGGGCGTTAACCTTGCTGGTCGGTGTTGCCCGGCACCGTCGGTTTGGCCTTAATGAATTCGACGGTCAGGGGGAATTTATAGCTTCCATCCCCGGAACTGGCGCGGATAAGATCCATGATGATGGCTACCAAGGCCCATACGCCCAGCACAATGATGGCGATGTACCCCACCAACAAGAAGGTTGAAGCCAGCGCTGCAAAGTACCAAATGGCCCATGAAATGGAAGTGTTGAGACGTTTCCGCGCGTAATCCGCTACGGCATAGTCCGCATCATCTTTCCAAGCCAGCCAACAAATCAGTGGCGCCAAGCAGGGAATCACGGTGAATAAGCCACCAAACGCATTGCAGAGACAGGTGATGAGAATTTTATGTTTAGATTCCATAGCCCGATTATTGTATAATTTATGCCGATAAAGTCAATGGTAAAGCTCGCTGGATAGTGAGAGGAGGAAGAAAAAACAGCCGGGTAGCAGATGCCGCCCGGCTGCGTAAAACTTGGGGGATATTGCGCGGATTAGTACACGTCCTTCTGGTAACGCTTGGCTGCTTTCATATCAGCCAAGTAGGCAGCGGCTTCTTCTTCACTGCGCCCACCCTTTGTGGCAATGATGCTCAGCAGTGCTTTTTCCACATCCTTGGCCATGCGGTTAGCATCTCCACACATGTACACAGCGGCTCCCTTTTCCAGCCATTCCCAGATTTCATCGCCGGCCTGTTCCATCAGGTTCTGTACATAAATCTTGTACTCCTGATCGCGGCTCCATGCAACGGAGAGTTTCAACTTGCCGCTCTCCACAAGCGGGGCGATTTCGTCTTCATAGCATCCGTCGGTGGCCTTGTAGGGGTTGCCGAAGAAAAGCCACATGGGGCCGGTTGCATTATCCGCCACGCGTTGCTGCCAGAAAGCGCGGAACGGTGCAATACCCGTGCCGGGCCCCACCATGATGATGGGTGTGTTCCCGTCCTCGGGTAAGCGGAAATTCTTGTTCGTGTGCACAAACACCTTCACCTTATCCCCGGCTTTGATGCGGTCTGCCATGAAGGTGGAGCATACACCGCCACGCTTGCGCTCGTTGCTGGTGTAGCGCACCGCGCCTACGCACAGAGAAACCTGACCGGGTACGGCATCCGGGCTGCTGGCGATGGAGTACAAACGCGGATTCATCTTGCCCAAAATCCCTACAAATGCGGCGGCATCTGTAAAGTTGGCTTTCATCTCCGGGTCGCTGGCCAAATCCAGCAAGTCACGGCCCCAGCAGAAATCCTTCAGGGCATCCTTATCTGCCAAGATGGTAGCCAATTTTTCGCTACCGGCTACGGCATTCCACTTGGTCAGTACACCTTTCTTGAGGGTCGTAATATCGTAACTGTTAATCAGCGCATCGCGCAGGGTCGTTGCGCTGCCGTCCGGAGCATTTACCTCTGCTGTGGCATCCAGCCCCAGAGCGCTAATCAGTGCGTCCACCAATGCGGGGTCATTGCAGGGCAGTACACCCAGTGCATCACCCGTCACATAGCTCAACCCGGACCCTTCCAGCGAGTAGTCTACGTGGATTGTTTCCTTGGCGCTGCCGGGTTTCGTCACGCTGCGAACTCCCAACACCTCGGCCGGGAACGGATTTTTCATGCTGTATGGTTCCATATCTGTATAAAAGATGTTCTCTTTCTGATAGCTCCAGTCTGCCCCAGCTCCCGCCCCTTGTCAAGAAAAATCCCCGCGCACACGCGCTATGGACGAGAAAAACGCTCACCCATCTGCCCATGTGGCGAAATGCTCACAAAGCATGTGGCGTATTGCTCACAGTAGGAAGCGTGCAAAGCTGCCATAGCTGTGGTACAAGGGAGTTGTTATGAACGAAATGTACATGGCCATGTTGGGAATACTGCTACTGCTGGCGGTATTTGACCTCGTAGTGGGGGTGAGCAACGATGCTGCAAACTTCCTGAATTCTGCCGTAGGGTGCCGGGCTGCTCGCCGTAGCATTATTTTTGCGGTAGCTGCTGTTGGGGTGGTAATAGGTGCTTCATTCTCTGGGGGGATGATGGAGATTGCACGCAGTGGCGTGTTTATTCCGTCGCAGTTCACTTTTCATGAGATTATGATGCTTTTCCTCGCGGTGATGCTCACTGATGTCATCCTGCTGGATTTGTTCAATACCTTTGGCTTGCCCACCTCCACCACGGTTTCTCTCGTCTTTGAACTCTTAGGCGCCGCGCTCGCAGTAGCTCTCTTCTCTATCTGCGATTCCCCCACGGAATCTCTTCAAAATCTGGGAGCCTATATCAACAGTGCCAAGTCGCTTACCATCATCTCCGGTATTTTCTGCTCGGTTGCGGTGGCTTTCACCTGTGGCTGCGTGGTGATGTGGTTCTCTCGTGTCCTCTTCACCTTCCGTTACCGCAAGATGTACCGCTATGTGGGGGCGCTTTGGTGTGCGGTGGCCTTCACGGCTATCACCTATTTCGCCATTTTCAAAGGCCTCAAGCACAGCACGCTTGTTGATGCTGATTTAGTAAAGCTTCTCAATGCCAATATCGCCTTCTACACCGCGCTTGCATTCGTGGGCTGGTTGGTCATTTCCGCCATCCTGCAATATGTATTCTGCGTCAACACGCTTCGGCTTACGGTGTTGGCCGGTACCGGGGCGCTGGCCTTAGCCTTTGCCGGTAATGATTTGGTGAACTTTATCGGCGTGTTCATGGCGGCCGAGGAATCATACCTCATCGCTTCTGACTTTGTGGCGCAGGGGGGAGATTTGAAGACGCTGCACATGGGTGCCCTGGCCGCACCGGTGCAGGCAGATATGTTCTATTTACTGCCCGCCGGTTTGGTGATGGTGGCCGCTCTTTTCCTTTCCAAAAAAGCTCGCACAGTGATTGATACCGAGGTGAAATTGGCTCACAACAAAGGAACCTCAAAAGAGCGTTTCGGCTCTTGCTTGCCTGCGAGAGCAGCTGTGCGCGTGGCTCTTAATGCCGCCCGCCTCATCACGCGTATCACCCCGGCTCCCATTGCTCGCTTCGTAGGCGAGCGCTTCCGCCCCCTCGATGTGACGGAAGACGACGGCGCCGCTTTCGATATGGTCCGTGCTTCTGTCAATCTTACCGTTTCTGCGCTTCTTATCTCTATGGCTACGTCCCTCAAGTTGCCCCTTTCTACTACCTATGTCACTTTCATGGTGGCTATGGGTACCTCTTTGGCAGACCGCGCATGGGGGCGCGATAGCGCCGTGTACCGCATCACCGGGGTGCTCACCGTCATCGGTGGTTGGTTTACCACGGGTATAGTAGCTTGTACTGCTGCTTTTGTCTCGGCCTCTGTCATGATGTATGGAGGCATGTGGGGGGTAGGCCTCATGTTGGTAGTGGCCGCTTTTATCGTCATCAAATCTGCTATGCTGCACAACCGTAAGCACAACCAAGAAACGAAATTGTTGGATTTGGAAGATAAGTACGTCCTTCAGGAAGTAGGCGCCGCTTCTGCTGAGCGTCTGGGCCGTGCTCTCAGTATTCACTACTCCACGGTCAAAGCTCTCTTGGCAGAAGACCGTGCCGTACTCAAATCTCTGCGCCGCCAAGCGCGTGAGATGAATCGTACCCTCAAAGAAATCAAAGAAGATACCATTCTTCCCAGCCTCCGGGGGCTTACCCCGGCTCAAGCAGCCCGCGGACAAATGCTCTACCGCCTGCACGAAAGTAGCCTTGGTATCGCAGAAAGCCTCCTCGTTATTGTAAAAGCCAGCTACAAGCACATCGATAACAACCACGTGGGGCTCAGCGAAAGCCAAGCCGAGGATTTGTTGGATATGAGCTACAAAGTTGCGGCTCTTTATCCCTCCATTCGCCAGGCTTTGCAAAAGGATGATATCAGCCTCCTGGCCGCCTGCCTCGAACACTCCGGCGATTTGAGCGAGGAATTCGCCGATAGTATCACCCGCCACCTCATCTCCGGGGAGGATGATGAAAACAGCGTTCGCAACGGTATCCTCTACCTTAATCTACTCAATGAAACTCGTTCTATGGTGCGTAAGTCTTTCTCGCTTATTAAGGAACAGTGTGAGCTTCTCCGCTCGCAAGCCTGATTCCGCTGCCGCATCCTTACTCTTTTCTCCCTCATTCGGATTCGTTCCGGGTGAGGGAGTTCTGTGTAAATTCCCCCATCGCTTGCGGCAAATAGTTAGATAATCCGGAGTAAAAATCTCGCCTTTTCAGTAAACTCTGAGCCGTGATGCAAAAAATGAAAAAATACGCCCATTGATTATGAATGTTTAGTAAAAAAATGAAGAAAAAATTCAAAAATAAGCTTGACGTGCGGGGCAAGTTCATGTATACTCTGCCCCGCACCCCGTCACGGGGCGGCTCGAAAGGAGAGCGCGACACAGCGCGAAACCGGCCGAGCGAGGCAATTTTCAATGAAACGGACTTTCCGTGGCACCACGCCGGAGCAGAGATGCTACCGGCACCGGATACAACCTTCCGGGAGGGGTGCCGGAGAGGCGAA
>JAFQGD010000052.1 GCA_017398355.1 Akkermansia sp.
GCGCAAGGAAGAATGGTAAGTGGAAAGTGTTGCTCCCGCATATCTGATACGCTTCTTGTGAGTTCAGTTCGGAATAAAATTCGGAATAAGTTCGGAATAAAACAGCCCGAACCAAGCATTCGAACACCATTTGTCTGAGTTGTGAGCCGAACGGAGCAACAAACTGCTAAAAATGGCATTTTTTGCAGTTTTGGTAAAATAAAAAGATTGATATATCAATGTTTTTATTTTTGAGCCAGCCAAAAATGATGGCAGAGTCCCGGCGAGTTCGACCTCCTTGAAGGACCCAGCGCGGTTTCCTCAGCAATGAGGAAGCCACTCAAAACTTTTTATGCCCAACCGGCACAATATCATCCAGTTGCAAGAACGATACGCACGTTGATTTTGCCCCAAATCAGCCGAAAATGTTCTATTTTTCACCCGTTTCGCTGTCATGAAGAGAGCTTATATGAGCTCAATACCCACAGACATAAAGGATTCTGCAAGCGAGTCATAGAACTCAGGCAATCGAGTTACATCATCTGCGCTTCCTTTTGGCACAAAGATGACCATACCCTGCCTAGCTCGAGTCAAAAGGACGCGGTAGGCGTTTTTTAAATATCTGCGTTTTTGTTCATCATTCACGTGCTTCCATTTATTGCCGCTAAAATTATAATAGCTCCATACGCCGTGTTCCAAACGAAGGTTTGCATCCCATGCGACTATCGCATAATCTAGCTCCAATCCCTGGACGGCAAACTCCGTGGCTACGTCTTCACACGCATAGCTCGATCGCACGTCATCCGCGTCATTTAGAAACCAATGTTCTTCCTTAATGTCGCTTTTAACAAAAATTCCTTCAGGCTTGAGTCGAAGCGCTCCACTGCTTGCTAGTATACCGAAACGGCGCGAGCCCTTACACTTAGAGCGAATCCACGATTTTGCTTTGGTCAACTCTCGAGTTATAACTACTGGATATTTATCCTTAATGTGACTGAACATTATTTTGGCTGTCTCCATATCTCTATCCAAAAACGCCTTAATAAATCCAGCCATTTCAGGGCTTCGGAATGACCGCATGGAAACAGATAAATGAAGTCCTTTTCTCTCATATACTTGCAGACCTCTTATCATACTCTTCCACTCACGTCCATACCTATATTCTTCATCGCTCAGCTGAGGCGCAACGTAAATATCCCAATCAGAGAAAGAACGCCGCATGGAATCTAACCATTCGGGTAAGCCCGCCTCACCGCTGTTAATTTCTTGTCCTCCGCCTATCAAGCAAACAATGACGGCCCAATCTTGATGGCGGTTCATCGTGCTAATAAGGAACTCAGGCTCGCTATAGTCAAAATTATTGACACCCTTCTTTTGGCTCATAAACTTCTGAATATGTTCCTTAGTCCACGCTCTTTGAGCTTCGTCAAAAATGGCGATTCTTTCTGCTGGAGGCGTATTGAAATTGCTCAGGCAATCATCTCGATACGAATGAATTATTTGAATGAATGTCTTAGTATTACGCAATGCCTCGGTTTTGGTGTAATAGTCTCCAGTCTCTTTTCCACGTGTTACTTTGTCTCTTGCAAGCGCGTGTTGCAAAACTGTAACCAATGGCTGATTGCCAGACAAGAAAATAGCATGCTCACCTTTTTCTGCATTCGAATAATTGATGGCCATTTTCAACCCAACCAGGGTTTTTCCTGCGCCTGGCACGCCTGTCACAAAGCAAATGGATTTACGACCATGTTTTTTACTATGGGTAATAATCTCATTGAGAGCTTCAGTTGTCACCCCCAAATTAATAGCATCAGCATCATTTCTTGTGATTTCCTCAACTTGGTGACCGTGGTACAAAGCTTGGGCTGCTTCTACTATAGTGGGTGTAGGTAAATAGACAGATTGAGCCCATTTTTGATAATCAAACTCGGGCTCATTGTACGAATGAGCTACTTTGTTTATTGCGTAACGTATATTCTCAGCATTGCAGGGGATAGGCTCCACAATTCTGTCTACTTCAGAAAGGATACACGTCTGAGCCGATGCCTTGTCTGATATCATAATGCACGCTAATAGTTTATTATGACTTTCGCGATGGAAGCTGCGTAAATCGAGGGCATAGTCATACACCTGATTGTAGGTGCTTTTCTTATACTCTGAATCTCCGCATTTAAATTCCAAAAGGAACACAATATTCTGGTACAATAATATCACATCGACACGTTTTCCCATTCTAGGAATAGAGTATTCAAAAAGAATATACCCTTCATGCAAGCCAGCAAGCTGGTCTTTAAGAATATATATCTCTTTTTCCCACGTATTTCTCTGTAAGATGTTCGTGTCAAAATTATAATCTTCTCTGCAAATGCGTCCAAGTATTTCATTGGACGATAATTTCATGAAAGAACTCAATGAATCCTGGTAGAATGCGCGTTTAATCATATAGGAAGGCTCTCGTTCGGTGTTATTGGAAATCATCCATATCCTTGATAAAAGAAACGAAGTCCGTTCCCAGCATGTTTATTATCAAGCATAAGGTTAAAACGGAAATATTGCGTTTTCCTCTTTCTACGGAAGAGATAAAACCGCGGTCCACCTTACATAATTTACTCAGATTCTGCTGAGTCATCCCTTTCTTTGTTCGTAAAGCTTTTATCGAACAACCTATTCTCTTCAATAACTCAGAATCCTGCATACTTTGATTCTACATTACATCGTTTTTGCTCTCCAGAAGAAAACTAAAACGTAGACTATAATCGACATTTTGCATCTATACACAATATTACGCTCTGCCATACATCTAATATGCAACTCAACAAGACGTGAGTTCACATTCCATCTAGACCTCTCAATGAAAAATGCAGGAAAAGGCCATTGTTTTGGTGACTCGGGGAGGTAAATGGTGTGTAAAATATTTTATAAACTGAACAAATAGGCGTCTCCGAAAATTCGAAGTGTCGATTATAAGTATTTTACAGAACAGCCAAGCAATAAAAACGCCATTTATCTGAGTTGTGTGCCGAACGGGGGGCAAAGGATGCGAATGTGCAAGCAATGAGAGAAAAGAAATTGGCATTGACGCAAAGAGGGGGCTGTGGTAGAGTGCCGCCCGCATGTGTCAATTACAGCTCAGGGGGCATATTTGTACGCTGGGGGCGGTCATCTTGTTTGGGTTGATGAGCCCGATGTGCAAACTTGCTATGCAAAGTGGGACCATCGATGGATTGTTGCTGGCCTTTTTTCGGGTGAGCGGCGCAGCCGTGTTGTTTTGGCTTATCTCTCCCCTAGTTGCAGGGCTCGAGAAAATTGAGCGCCGGGATTGGTTGTCGCTGTTGGGCATGTCTCTGTGCGGTATGGTCATCAACCAATTTCTCTATGTGTATGGTATTCAGTACACGGCTCCCACTAATGCTTGCGTTGTCGGGACTTCGACTCCGGTGATGACTTTTGTGCTGGCGGCTTTGTTTTTGCACCAACGCGTGACGCTGCTGCGCGTGGGCGGATTTTTGCTGGCCACCTGTGGGGCCTTGGTGTTGATATTGGGGTCCGGGGGAGGGCTTAGCGGGAATCCGTTTGGGGATGGTCTGTGCTTCATTTCCCAGTTTTCCGCGGCCTGCTATTTTGTGTTTTTCGGCGGGGTGTTGAGGCGGTATCACCCCGTGACGCTGATGAAATGGCTTTTTCTGCTGGCAACGCTGCTGACGCTACTGCCAATGAGCGGCGAACTGGCAGAGCTGCCGGGTGCGGTATTCAGCGCAAGCGAGCTAGGGGCCATTGCCTATGTTGTGATAGGCGGTTCATTTTTCAGCTACCTGCTATTGATTGTAGGGCAACGCCACTTGGATCCGCCCACGGTGGCGGCCTATAATTATGTGCAGCCACTTATTGCCGTTGTGGTGGGTATAGGGCTGGGGGTGGATATTTTGACGTGGCAGAAGTGTCTCTCGCTTCTGCTGATTGCAGGTGGCGTGCTTCTAATCTCGAAGCAAGCGAAGTAAGACCGCACATCCTGCGCGGCGGGGCAGGGGGGCATTTATCTGACCGTGACGTTTAAGACCTTGGTCTTGGCCGGGGGCGCGTCTTTTTCCCAAGGGCGGGAGTAGATGAGCCGCACGGTGCCGTGCCCTGCCTGTACGCCGGTGATGGTGACGATGGTATTGCGTGGCCGCCCGCAGATAGGGCGTTCATTGGGGGCGGTCTTTGTACTTTCAAAGGCCAGTTCCACCTTCACGGCTTGGGGGTGTTCTGTCACTTGCCACACAAATCCCGTGGTAGGGTTGCCACGCAGTGTTATGACTGTACTTTGCCCCACCTCCAGTTCCATACTGTTTCCGGCCGCGGTGGTTGTTGTTGCCAACACGGTAGCCCCCAGTAAAAGTGCCGTTTCCTTGTATTTCATCATACTTTTCTTATAGCGGAATGCTCCCGATGAGTCAAGGTTGTTGTGTACTGTTTTTGTGCTTGTTTTTTTAGGTCTCAGTATGGTATGTTGCCGGTGTGGATTTTCTGGTGGAGCTTATAACAGAGTTTATCCGAGGCCTAATCGAGCCGCAAAAGGGCAAGGCCAATGAGCCCGCTTGGGTACGTTGGCTGCCATTTCTCCTTTTCGTGCTGACTATTGTTTCGTTTGTGGTGAGTGTGACTTGGTTGCAGGATACGGGCATTGAATGGCTATTGCCCGGGGTGCCGTTTGTCCTACTGGTGGGTGCTATCATCTATCGCATTTCAAAATTGTGAGCAGAGTTTCTGCGGGTAGATTACAGCTAGACGGTGGGCTTTTTTCTTGATGTAAAGGCTACCAAGTGCTAGAGTGACGTGGATGAAAGCTTTTGCAAAATGTTTACTGGGAGCCGCTATGTGCTGCGCATGGGCCATGGGGGCAGAGCCTGCCTGCAAGCCTAATATCATCTTGGTATTGGTGGATGATATGGGCTGGGGGGATTTGGCGCTGAACCAACCTGCTGCGCATGAGGGGACACCGCAAATTGACACCCCGAATCTGAACCATTTGGCTCAAGACGGTGTGCGCTTGCTGCGCCATTATACGAGTGCGCCGGTGTGCGCGCCCGCGCGTGCCAGTTTGTTCACCGGTGTACACCAAGGCCATGCAGAGGTGATTCGAAACAATAGTTTCGATGCCGCGCTGGAGGATAGCCACACCCTTGCTTCTGTGCTTCGCTCTGCCGGGTATAGTACTGCTCTCATTGGTAAATGGGGGATTGGTGGTGGCCGTGAAAGTGGAGGCACCCCCGATACATGCCCTGCTTGGCCGACAAAACGTGGCTTTGATTATTTCTTTGGCTACAATAATCATTTGGCCGGGCACCGCCATTATCCCAAGGAGGAAAGCAACGCTGACCCGGAAACCCACCGCAATGCCATTTGGGATGGTAATGAGATGATTACGGACAAGCTCGATGGCTGCTACTGCACAGATTTGTTTACCGCACGCGCCAAGAAATGGATTGTGGACCAGCAGACGGCAGACAAGAAAAAGCCTTTCTTCTTGGCGCTTACCTATGTAGCACCGCATGCTCGATTGGGGATACCCGGGGCAGCGTATCCGGCCGGGGGCGGTCTGAATGGTGGCGTGCAATGGCTTGGCACCCCCGGCAAAATGATAAACACGGCAGATGCCGCCACGTGGGATACGTATATTCACCCGCAATACCGAGATGCATGGAAAGATTATGCAGAAAAACGCTATGGCGGAGCGGCTGCCCACAAGCTGATGACAGCTCGCCGCCATGCTTCTATGATTACCCGTGTGGATGAAGCCATGGGGGATTTGGTGCAGCTTTGCAAGGATTTGGGGATTGATAAGCAGACGGTTATCATCTTCACCAGCGACAATGGCGCACACGATGAACCCGGCGCTGTGGGTGGTTTTGCCGGTCACCCGGCCCCGGCACAGGATCCCTCTTTCTTCCGCAGTTATGGGGATCACGATGGGATTAAGCGAGATGTGTGGGATGGCGGTTTGCGCGTGCCTTGCGTGGTATATGCCCCCGGCATTGTGAAGAGTGGTTTGGTCGAGGACACACCGACGCAGTTCCAGGACTGGATGGCTACGGTAGCAGATTTGGCTGATGTACCTAAGCCTATGCGCTGCGATGGCGTGTCCTTGTTGCCGTTGCTGCAAGGGGAGGTCCGGGCAGAAGAAAAGATGAGTGACCGCGTACTCTATGCGGAGTATTTCTTTCCGGGGAACATGGCGCAGTATGGCGACTATGCCGCCAACAAAAAGGGACGCGTGCGTGGCGAGCAACAAGTGCTCATGTTCCGCGCCGGTGAGCAGGGGTGGCTCAAGGCCATCCGCACCGGTATCAAGACCGCTCAGGAGGATTTTGAGGTGTATGATACCAATGCAGACCCGCACGAAACAACCAATATGGCCGGCAATGCAGGGGTGCCTTCTCAGGATTGGATGAAGAGCCTTGCTCTTTACAACCGCCGCGCATATGATTATTACCGCGACCCGAAAGCACCCCGCCGCAATAATGGCTGTGGCGGCTTCCGCAGCTATGATATGGCGCCGGTGCCGGCCAATACCGGAGTAGTTGCCACAAAACCAGGTTTGGCGATGCGCCGCTGCAAGGCATCTGCGGATTGGGTGCCGGAGTACGATACGCTGCCTTCGGAATTGACTTCTGCCGCAGCCGTTGTGGCTCAGCCGTGCGAGACGGAGTTGCCCGCCGGAACAATCACGGAGTTCCGTGGCTACCTGAATGTGCCCCAAGATGGCAATCACTGGCATTTCTACCTCACCTTGGACAAGGTGCCCGGTAGCAAGGCCTTTGTGAAATTGCACAATTTCCATCTCATTGATGCTGATTGCAGCTACGAGCCGGGCGCAACGGCTACGGAATCAGCCGCAGCCAATACGGTAGAGCAGGATGCTGATAAAACCGGCAAAAAAGGTATTCCTCTGAAAGCCGGATTGCACGAGATTACCATTACAGTGGTGCAGGGTGCTGTGGCACCCGGCAAGCTCCGTATGGAGTGGAACCGCGGGCCGCAGGGCGGTACTATCACGCCCCGTGAACTCATCCCCGCAGCGGCCTTTGTGCATTAATTCCCCCTTATGCTTCATTTTTCAGCCCGGCTTTGCCGGGCTTTTTTTTGCCGTACCATAGATACAGCAGGAGCCCAAAGAGCAGCACTCGTGATGCGGGCATAGAGAGCCAGACCCCATCCATATCCCACAAAAGAGGCAGCGTGAAAAGGCACAACGGGAGCACCACAAAGGAATCCCCATAGATGAGGAGGGATGAATCCAGCGTTTTGCCGGTGGATTGGTAGTAATAGGCCGCTACGCGAATCACTCCCAGCAGGAGGAAAGCCGGAGCGCTGAGAACCAGGCCTCTCTCGGCCAAGTCGGCTGCGTGCCCGCTCAAGCCCATCCACGCGGGCATGAGGGTGCAGGTGGCAAAGCTAAAGAGCATCAGCAGTATACCCATGCCAAATGCAAGGGTGTAGCTGTAGTTGCCGATGGCATTTTGGCGGGAGTATTCCTTGGCCCCGTACATGCGGGCTGTAAGCGGTTGCATGCCACCCGCCAAGCCGGTGAGCAACAGGGAGCCTAGGCTTTCTACCGCCGCCACCATCGTGTAGGCAGCCAGTCCATCCACCTGCCCATAACGGAGGCTTTGAAAATTGTGCAGATAGAGCATGGCGATGATGGCGATACTACCGCCGAAGATGGGTAACCCCGTGCGCAGGATTTCTCCTGTGCGCAACCAATCTGTTTTCTGCAAGCGTAGGGGAAAACGCAAGGTGGTGTGGCGGGAATAAAAGTAATATATCCCCACGAGCGCAGAGACTGCTTCGCCGATGATGGAGGCCCACGCTGCCCCACTTACGCCCCAACCGAGCTGCATGATGAAGTACCAATCCAGCAGGGCATTGACCAGCAGCCCCAGCACGACCATCCACATGGCTAGTTTGGGGCTGCCATCATTGCGTATGATTTCGATGAACATGCCCATGAACACGCTCAGTATCAACCCGCTGAGCATGATGCGTGCGTAGGCCAGGGATTGCGGCATTAGTTGGGCATCTGCCCCCATGGCTTGGAGCATGGGCGGGAGGTAGGGAAGGAGGGAGAGGGTGAGCGCGATGGAAAAAAACAAGCTAAGTCCCCATGTCATGCGAAAGGCTGTTTGCGCAGATTGCTCATCATTTGCACCGCGTGCTTGGGAAACTAATACCGCACCACCACCGCCGCAGAGGGAGCCCACGGCCATCACCAGCATGAGCAAGGGCCATGTGACGGCGACTGCGGCCAGCCCCGTTTCTCCCGTAGCGCGACCGATGAAGATGGTGTCTACGATGCTGAAGGAACCGGCTACTGTCATGCCGATGATGGAGGGCATGATGTAGCGCCAAAGCTCATGGCGGTCACGTTGATCAGGTGTTTTCATGGATGCGCATGGAAAAATCGGCTGCGCCAGTTTGGTGGCGCAGCCGGGAAATATCTCTGTTGCTTTGCTTAGTTTCTTGGGGTATTAGGGCTCTTGGCTGTCTTCCTTATCGCTCTTGACGAGCTTGGTGCAGCAGACGATGAAGAGCCCCCACACGATACCGATGGAGAGCAACATGGTGATGATACCTGCAATAGTCATGGTGTTAAAAAAAAATGAGGGTTAGTCGTTAATATCGTCAGGGTTGGTGTGCTTGTGGAACTTGCGGGAGGTGTAGATGACAAATGCGAAGAAGATGGCTACCATGATGACCCACACAATGGGGAAGAGGGCGCCGGGTTCGCAGTTGATGAGATTAGTTACCTGCGGGCTGAGCTGGATGAAGATATTCTTATAGAGCCAAGAGCCGAAAATGATGAGAAGAATGCCCGGAGTGACCCAGCGGATGATAAAGCCCAAGCCCGGGGGCAGGGGGATGCCCGCACCTTGGCGCAGCTCTGCCAGCCCGTTCTTTGTACCCCACGCGTAGTTGAAGATTGTGAAGAACAGACAGGATGTGAGGTAGAGGAACATGGTGCCAAACCAGAAATCCATGGTGTCCAGCGCCATGAGCCCTTCTGTAAACCAGCCCACCATCAGTGTGCCGATGGTGACGAGGAATGCCACCAAAGATACGCTCTGAACGCGGCGCAGTTCCCAGAATTCCTCCAAGAATGCAATGGATGGCTGCAACATGGAAATGGCGCTGGTAATGGCTCCGATGAAGAGAAGGAAGAAGAACATGGTGCCGAAGATGATACCACCCGGCATGGCTGCAAATACCTGCGGAAGTACGTTAAAGCCCAAGCCGAAAGTGCCACAGCCCGCAGCAGCCACCACGCCCAAGAATGCTACAGCTGCAGGGATAATCATCATGCCTGCCATGCCTACTTCAATTGCCTCGTTGGCCGCATTGGCTGTGAGCGAGCTCAGCGCGATATCTTTGCGACGGCGTACGTAGCTGGCGTAGGAACACACTGTGCCGAAGCCAATGGAGAGGGAGAAGAAGACCTGGCCGGCGGCGGCAATCCACATTTCGGGGTTCAGCAGGCCTTGGGTGAGGGTGATTTCTTTTTCCTCTACGGTTTTGCCGGGATTGGCTGCTTGCAGTTTTTGCACCATGGCAGTTTTTTCCTCAGCTGTGTATTGAGCCGGCACCATGTTGACCTCCTTGCCATCCAGCACGAGCATCGTTTTGGTGGGGTTCCACATATAGCCGAGCCCTTGGTTCACATTGCGCTCCGGGTGATTGGCATCCGGGGTACCCAAGGTGAGCACGCGCACCATGATGATGAGGCCTGTAATAAGTAGCACGGGCATGCTCCACTTGCAGAAGGTTTCAATGCCTTTGCTTACGCCACGGAAAATCACGTACATGTTGGCAAAGATGGCCAGCGCAAAGAAGAGAAGCTGACCACCGGAGCCGAAGAAGATATCACCATCACCGGTCAGCCCCACATATTGGGCAAAGAAGTTGCCGTATTCCTCTGCGGAGTTGAGCTGCAAATCCCCCATGGCGGTGTGCCAAGCGTAGCCGATGGTCCAGCTCTCTAGCGGTATGTAGTACATAGCGATACCAATAGTAGCCACTACGCCGGCGATACCTAGGTACTTCCAACGTGTTTTCCCGCTAAGCAGATAGAAGATGCTCACTGTGCTGTGCCCCCCAAGGCTACCACCCTTGCGGCCAATGGTCCATTCTACCCAGCTCAGCGGGATGCCCAGCAGGAGGAAGGCGGTGAAGTAGGCAATCATGAATGCGCCACCGCCGTACTGTGCGGCCAATCCGGGGAAGCGCAGGAAATTACCGAACCCGACAGCACTACCGGCTACAGCCAGTACCACACCGAGGTTCGAGTTCCAGTTTTCTGTTTTCTTAGAGGTGTTCACGTATTGATGTTAGGTATTGAGGTTAATGTTTGTTGAAGCGACGAGAGGTAGCCGCCACAATGCAGAAGAAAATGGTGATACCAACGGCCCAAACGAGGGGCAGGATGGCACCTATTTTGCCGTCGGCAATGTTGGCTACATAGCTGCTCCGAGTGATGAAAAGTTCTTGGTATATCCAAGCTGAGAAGATGGTAAGCATGATTACGGGCGTGACCCAGCGGATGATGAATGCGGTGCAGCGTGGAATGTTAATGCGTGCGCCATCTTTCAGCTCCATCATGCCGTTTTGTGTACCCCATATGTAGTTAAAGAAGATGAGGTTGACACCTGTGGTGATATAGAGAATCAGACTGCCAACCCAGAAGTCAATGCTGTCTAGGGCAAGTAATCCTTGTGTATACCAGATGATGACAACGGCACCTACCAGCAGCAAACCAGCCACAAGAGCAATGCTTTGACCACGGCGCAGATTCCAATACTCTTCTACAAATGCGACAGCCGGTTGCACCTGAGAAAGCGCACTGGTAACGGCTGCAATAAAGAGTAGAATGAAGAAGAGTAGCCCAAAGACGCACCCGCCGGGCATGGCGGCAAAGACCTGTGGCAGTACGTTGAAGCCCAAGCCGAAACTGCTGGTGGTTGCGGCAGCAGCCACCCCCAGCAATGCTACGGTGGCCGGGATGATGGTGAGCCCCGCAAGACCTACTTCTGTCAACGAATTTGCGGCGCCGGCACTCAGGGCACTCAAGGCGATATCCTTGCGGCGGCGTACGAAGCTGGCGTAGCAGCAGATGGAGCCGGAGCCCACAGAAAGCGAGAAGAAGACCTGCCCAGCTGCGCGAAGCCACATTTCCGGGTTGAAGAGGCTCTGCCAGAAGGTGATTTTCTTTTCGTTGATGGTGGCGTTGGGGTATTCTGTTTGCAGGCGAGAGAGCAGGGCCGCTTTTTCACCTGCATCCGCTCCGGCCGGTACCATGCCGATGGTTTTGCCGTTGGCTGCGTCTACCAGCACTGTTTTATCCGGGTTCCACATGTAGCCCAAGCCTTCACTTACGCTGCGTTCCGGGTGTGCTGCATCCGGTGTGCCCATGGTGAGTGCTCGCACCAGAACGATGATAGCCACAATGAACAGCACGGGCATGCTCCACTTGCAGAACCATTCAATGCCTTTGCTTACACCTCGGTAAATAAGCCAGAAGTTGGTTACCAAGGCCAACACAAAGAAGATGGGGGCTGTGGTGTGGCCACTAAAGAAGTGCCCATCGGCCTCGGTGCCTACAAAGTTGGCAAAATATGCCTGATAAGCTGCGGGGGTATCAAGCTTCAAATCACCTACGATGGTGTGCCAGGCATAGCCGAGAGTCCAACCTTCCATGTAGATGTAGTACACGTTGATGCTGAGCCCTGCCAGAATGCCCAAGATGCCCACGTATTTCCACAGGGGCTTTTGAGAAATAAGCTGGAAGACCGAAGCCGGGCTGTGGCCACCCAGTACACCGCCGCGGCGACCTATGCTCCACTCTACCCAGCACAGGGGCAAGCCCAAGAGCAGGAAACAGCAAAAATAGGCTACCATAAATGCACCACCACCGTATTGGGCTGCCAGCCCGGGAAAACGCAGGAAGTTGCCAAAGCCAATGGCGCTGCCGGCCACAGCCAGCATGACACCCAGATTGGTCTTCCAATGGTCGGTTTCAAGCGAATGCGTGCTCATGGTGATGGCTTACATGAAAGGTTCGCGCTCGTATTTTGTTTCCAACTCGGCCTTCTTTTTGAAACGATGGGATGTATGGGCAACGAAGCAGAAGAAGAGTGTGACAAGCAATACCCACACCAGCGGGAAGATGGCACCGGGCTTGCCTTCTAAAATGTTGGTGATGTGATAGCTTTGCTTCACAAACAGGTTTTGATACAGCCAAGCAACGAAAATGGTGAGCATGATGAGAGGTGTCACCCAGTTGATAAGGAAGGCCACCGGGCGACCGATGCTCATGGCCGCGCCACTGCGCAGCTCTGCCAAGCCTTTGGGGGTGCCCCATACAAAGCGGAAGATGATGAGGAAGAGCGACGAGCTGAAGTATAAGCTCATGGTGCCCAACCAGAAGTCCAGTGTATCCAGCGCGATGAGTCCATCGCCCGTGAACCATACCACAAGCAGAGAGCCTACCACCAGCAGCAAGGCAACCAAGCTCACGCTTTGCACGCGACGCAGATTCCAGAACTCTTCGACGAAGGCGACGGCTGGTTGCAAGATGGAAATGGCACTGGTGATGGCGCCGATGGCCAGTAGTACGAAGAAGAGTGTGCCGAAGAATTGCCCGCCGGGCATATTGGCGAAAACCTGTGGCAGCACGTTGAAACCCAAGCCAAAGGTACTTGTGCCGGCGGCTGCCGCCACCCCCAAGAGGGAGACGGCTGCGGGGATAATCATCATGCCTGCCAGGCCGACTTCTGCGACTTCATTGGCGGCATTGGCCGTAATGGAGCCGAGTGCAATATCCTTGCGGCGCCTCACATAGCTGGCGTACGAGCACACAATGCCAAAGCCAATGGAAAGCGAGTAGAAAATCTGCCCGGCGGCGGTAATCCACAGCTCCGGGTTGCAGAGCCCTTTGAACAGGGTGATGTGTTCCTCCCGAATGCTTGTGCCGGGTGTGGCGGCTTGTAGCCGCTGCATCTGAGCAGCTTTTTCCTCTTCTGTCGCACCAGCCGGAACCATATCTACGACCTTGTTGTCTTGGTTCACCAGCATCACTTTATCCGGGTTCCACATGTAGCCAAGGCCTTGGTTTACGTTGCGTTCCGGGTGTGCTGCATCCGGGGTGCCCATGGTGAGGACTCGTACAAGGATGATGATTGCAGTGAGCAGTAAGATGGGCATGCTGATTTTGCTGAACCATTCAATCCCTTTGCTTACTCCGCGGTACAGTAGCCAGAAGTTTGCCAGTACTGCTAGCAGGAAGAAAATAAGAAGTGTGCTCTCTCCGCTCAGGAAGACTGCACCATCATTCCCGGCTCCGGTAAATTTGGTGAAGAAATCACCGTATTCCGCGCTGCTGGTCAAGTTCAGATCACCCACAGCAGTGTGCCAAGCGTAGCCGAGGGTCCACCCCTCCAATGCCATATAGTACATGCTGATAGACAGTGGAACCACCACGGCCGTGAGACCTAAGTATTTCCAGGTGCGATGGCGGGCTATCAAGTAAAAGACGGAGGCGGAACTGTGCCCCCCTAGTGCGCCACCTTTTCTCCCAATGGCCCATTCTACCCAGCTCAGCGGTATCCCCATCAGAAAAAATGCGCAAAAATACGCTATCATGAAGGCTCCACCGCCATACTGCGCAGCCAAGCCGGGAAAGCGTAAAAAGTTACCAAAGCCTATGGCACTGCCGGCCACGGCTAACACAACGCCCAGATTTGAGCTCCAATTCTCGTTTTTTCCTTTCTTACTCACGGCAAAATAACGCACAAAGCTTACATGCAAAGTATACTGTTGTCAAGGAAATTGCTGCGGATAAAGCATTCCGATAAGGTGTAATGAAAATTACACAAAAGAGAAGCTGCGGCAGGGTGCCGCAGCTTCGGTTAAAATAGAGTTTACTCTCGGGTCGAAATCAGATCTGGCCGTAGAGGGTCTTGCCGGCGGAGAGCAGGTCGTCGCAAGCCACCTGCAAGCGTTCGCAGATGCCCTGTTCGCCCTTCTTGAGGTAGGAACGAGGATCGTATACCTTCTTGTTGCCCACTTCTCCGTCTACCTTGAGCATGCCATCAATGTTCTGGCACATGTGCAGCACGATGGGCTTAGAGAAAGCGTACTGGGTGTCGGTGTCGATGTTCATCTTCACCACGCCGTAGGAGATAGCCTCGCGGATATCGCAGAGGTCAGAACCGGAACCGCCGTGGAACACGAGCAGCATGTCTTCACCGTGCTTGGCCTTTACGGCTTCCTGACCGTCGCGCAGAATCTTGGGAGCCAGCTTCACGGCGCCGGGCTTGTACACGCCGTGTACGTTGCCGAAGGTGGCGGCAAGCATGAAGGTGCCAAGACCGTTGAGGGTCTCGTAGGTGAGGAGCATGTCCTCGGGGGAGGTGTAGAGCTTCTCGTTGGGGGCATCGCCGTTGTCCACGCCGTCTTCTTCACCGCCCACAACACCAATCTCAAGTTCGAGAACGATGCCTACCTCTGCGCATTCCTTGAGCATCTGCTGGGAAATCTTGAGGTTCTCTGCCATGGGCAGAGCGGAAGCATCGAGCATGTGGGAGTTGAACAGGGGCTTCAGACCAGCCTCTACGCGGCGCTTGGATTCAGCAATAAGGGGGCGCAGGAAGCTGTCAATCTTGTCGGCCTGGCAGTGGTCGGTGTGCAGGGCAACAAGCACGTTGTATTGCTCGGCAAGACGATGTGTAGCTTCAGCCAGGACGATAGCGCCGATGGCGGAGTCCTTCACAGCTGTGCCGGAGGCGAACTGACCGCCACCGAGGGAAACCTGAATGATACCATCGGACTTGGCTTCAGCGAAAGCCTTGAGGGCACCGTTGATAACCTCGATGGTGGTAACGTTGACGGCGGGATAGGCATAGCCCTTTTCCTTGGCCGTGTTGAGCATCTTGATGTACTGTTCTTGTGTAGGTACAGGCATGGTACTGATTTGGTTAGTCGTTACTGCGCGCTAAGCACGCATCTTACGGGGCGTATTTTAGCCTTGAATGGCGCACTTTGCAAGCAAAAAGAGAAAATAATAGATGGAAAACGCAAGCGCTTTTTTGCCGGTGGATGGTAGAGCGATTTTTAGTTGTGCTTTTTGAGCTTGGAATGGATGCCATAGGATAGCGCTTGTTTTTTGCAGGTGGAAATGCAAGTAAAACAGCCGATGCAGTTGGGGTGCCGTACAAAGTCCGTATGGGCTACATCTATATTCATGGGGCACACTTTGCTGCATTGGCCGCAGCCACCGCAGCGGGTGGTGTCTTTGCGGATGCTCAGCACGCGTAGTACGCTCCACAGGCCTTGCCGAGCCCCGCCGGTGCAGAAGTAGTTGCAGAAAGGGCGGTCGATGAAGAGGGAGGATATGAGGAAGAGAAGAATGATGCCGGTGGCTGCCGTGAGGAGCTCCCCATGAAGCATGCGCGAGAAGTTGTACGGGCCTTTGAGCAGGGCAAAGCTTATTTCAAGTGTCAACAACAGGTACAGTATGTAGCGGCTGAGTTGAAAGTAGCGCTGCAAGTTGCGCGGTATGCGTACACGCGGAAGGCGCAGTTTGCGCCCCAGCCAGGCTATCCAGTCTTGTGCTGCGCCCAGCGGGCATACCCATCCGCAGAAGAAGACACCTGCCAACAAGATGGCCGGCAGCATCCAATCGGATACCGTCTTGGTGTTGAAACCATAGATAACGGCTATCAAAAAGATGAGCTGTATCCCCAATCGCGTGCCTTGTATCCAATTCTTGCGGGCGGTTTTCATGGCATTATTCTAGGGTATATCGGCCTCTTTGACAATGTTTTCTTTTGAAGCATGATGAAAATGTTAGATTAATTTCTTAAATGTTAGAAATCAAAGGGTAAAAGATGAACGAATGTTAGATTTTTTTTCTGTACAAGTTAGAGCAACGGAGTAAGATGGCAGGAAAGAAGAAGAGATGAAGATGGTAGGAAAAGCTATGATGAGTGTGGTGGCACTGGGTGTGCTGAGCCAGTCGGTGCAAGCTTTGGAAATAGTAGAGAATGTACTCATCAACTTCGGTGATATGGATGAGAACAGTTTTGATGGGACATGGAATCATCAGAAAGGGACAGAAACAGGTCTATTTGAATGGGATAGGTATACTACCGCATTGCAGGATGCTGCCAGTTTGACGGAGAGCGATATTGAGGTAAAGTTTGGAAAGGTATCAGGCGTGGCGTTGGCGGGGCCGATGAATCCTGTACGAGGGCATGATAACGTGATAGACCCGACAGCGGAGATGCAGCAGATGTGGCGAGCGATGCACAACGCAGAGCTGACGAATGATGTGACAGATACCTATTGGATAGAGGAAATAACGGTTGGGGTGGCAGCAAGTATGGGAGATATTACTGTAAGCAATCTGAATGCGAACAGTACTTATGTCGTGAGTGGTATGTTTACGGTGGGTAGTGTGGCATCCTTGATTGGTTCGCAGCAGCCGATTACGCTCAGCTACAAGGAAGGGGCAATAACGGAAGTGGCTTCTTTCCTGACTACGCAGACAGGCTCTGTGGAATTTATTGATTTGTATCTGGGTAATTTCAACTTAGCGGGGTTGCTGGGTGGAGATACTTTTATCATGACTTGGATATTCGAGACACAAAGCGGGGGTACTTCTTTTGATTTAGGTTTTAATGCCAGTTTGATAAGTTTAGGTGGGCATGGTGCTATGCGAGCCCTTGCCATTACCGAATACGGACAAAATAATGGAGTAGCGGCGGCTGCGTCTTTTGTGGATGGCGCAGTCATGCTGCCGGAACCTTCCACTTGTACACTGAGCCTGGCGGCGCTTGCGCTGTTGTGCGCAGGCCGCCGCAGGCGCAGGTGATACAGGGCGGGGTGATGGTGGTTATAAATCATCTATGAGAGAGGTGCTTTTGGCATAGGCGGTACTGCGCGCTTCAAAAAAGTCCGTTTTGATGAGATTGGCGTTGCTGTATTGCGATACCCATGAGCATGAAGACGGCTCGGTATCATACCCTTCGTAGATGGGTTCAAAGCCAATGTCGAGACACCGGCGGTTGGCCAGATACCGTATGTAATCCGTAATCATGGCAGTGGAGAGGCCGGGTATTTCATCCCCGATGACGTAGCATCCCCAAGCTATTTCCTGTTCGGCACCTTCTCGAATCATGGCGCGGTATTCATCTGTCAGTTCCGGGGTGAAAAGTTCCGGCTGTTCACGGCGGAGTTCGCGGATGATGTTGCGGAAGAGCCAGAGGTGGGTGCTTTCATCACGGTTAATGTAGCGGATCTCCTGCGCAGAGCCGGGCATTTTGTTGTTGCGCCCGAGGTTGTAGAAGAACATGAACCCGCTGTAGAAGTAGATGCCTTCCAGAATGAAATTGGCCACGAGGGTGCGGGCAAAATTCTGCGGGGTGCGCTCTTGCTGGAATTGATTGTAAAGCGAGCCTATGAATGTGTTGCGACGCAGGAGATGCTTGTCATTCCTCCATTGGTAGAGCACTTCTGTACGCTGCTGCGGCTCACAGATGGTATCGAGCATGTAGCTGTAGCTCTGGCTGTGTACGGCCTCTTGGAATGCTTGGATGCAAAGGCAGAGGTTTACCTCGTTGGCGGTGATGTATTCACTTACTGAGGGTAGATTGGCCGTCTGAATGCTATCAAGAAATACGAGGAAGGAGAGAATTTTATCAAATGCCCGGCGTTCGGCAGGTGAGAGGCGCGGGTAGTCCTTCACATCTGCCGAGAGGTTGATTTCCTCGGGAATCCAGAAATTATTCATCGCCTGGCGGTACCACCCGCTGACCCACGCGTATTTCATATTGTTGAAATCGTTGAGGTTGGTGGTATTGCCGTTGATGATGCGGCGGGCGAGCACATCGGAATCGCCCTGCGGGTTAAAAAGCGGTCTGCGTGTTAACTGGCACATAATTCACATTCTTCTACTTCGAGGCTTTTGGATCGGATATAATAGATGGTTTTTACTCCACACTCCCATGCAAGGATGTAGAGGTTGAGGATTTGACGGAGCGTGTATTCGTGTGTGATATAGAGGTTGAGGCTTTGGGCTTGGTCGATATGGCGCTGGCGCACCCCGGCTGCGCGAACTGACCATTTTTGGTCGATGTGGTGGGCGCTTTTGTAGAACCAAAGGGTGGCTGTACTCAGTTCGGGGGCAACGCGTGGCATGAGCCCGCTCTTCTTTTCTTCCAGGAAGAAGAGTTTCATGAGCGGATCTGTTCCGGCAGTGGTGCCGGCAATGATGCTGGTGCTGCTGGTGGGGGCTATGGCCATCAGGTAGGCATTGCGCAGACCGTGGGTTGCGACGCGCTGCCGCAGTTCTTGCCATTGGGGGGAGGTGTAGCCACGTTCGTCGAAATAAGCGCCTGTTTGCCAATCGCTCCCCTCAAAGTGAGCGTAGGGGGATTTATCCCGCGCGGTATCACAGCTGGCGCTGATGGCGGCGTAGTTGATTTGCTCGAAAAGCCTGTCTGCAAACTCCAAGTGCTGCGCGCTTTCCCAATGGATGCCAAGTTTGGCGAGCATGTGGTGGTAGCCACTTACTCCCAGACCGATGGGCCGATAACTACGGTTTGTAATTTCTGCGTAGGGCAGGGGGTAGAAGTTGAGGTCTATCACATTGTCCAGCGCACGCACGGCATTGCGAGTTATTTCTGCTACTTCTTGGGGATTGCTTACATCGATACGGCCAAGGGAGAGGCTGGCAAGGTTGCACACCACAAAGTTGCCGGGGCGGGTGGTTGTCACCACCACGGTTTCACCGTTTACGGTGGTGGTTGTTTGGCTGATGCTTTCAATGGCGCTCATGTTTTGCGCAATTTCAGTGCAAAGATTGCTGCAATAGATGATGCCCCTGTGTTTGTTGGGATTGGCTCGGTTGACAAGATCCCGGTTAAAGACAAAGGGAGTGCCCGTTTCGACTGCGCTTTTGAGGATGAGGCGAATGAGTTCCTTGATAGGGACGGTGCGTTTGTGTATGCGGGAATCTTGTACGCAGCTGTGGTAGCGTTTTTCCCATTCTTCGCCGTAGCTGTCTTCCAGTGAATAGCCTTTGATGCTTTGAATCTCGTGCGGGCACATGAGGTACCAATCACCCTCGATGTTATCGCGCGCTTGTTGCCAGAAATAGTCCGGATAGCATACAGCGGGGAATACATCGTGTGCTTTCAGGCGGTCATCCCCATTGTTGGTGCGCAGGGAAAGAAATTCGGGCAGGTCGCGGTGCCAGGCATCCAAATACACGGCAACAGCTCCTTGGCGCACGCCAAGTTGGTCTACCGCTACTGCTGTATCATTTGCTAAGCGTATCCAGCGGATAACTCCACCGGCTGCTCCGGAAAAACCGCGTATTGCGCTGCCACTGGCGCGCACTTTGCCAAAGTATAGCCCCATGCCTCCTCCATATTTGCTGACTTGCGCAAAGTTGTCGATGCTGCGGTATATGCCCTCCAAGCTATCCGGTACGGTATCAATAAAGCAGGAGGATAGCTGGTGAAACGGCTTGCGGGCATTGGCCAAGGTGGGGGTTGCCATGGTGACTTTGAGGGTGCTAAGCATATCGTAAAAGCGTTTCACCCATCCGGCTCGGTCTTCCTGCTCGTGCATAGCCAAGTGCATGGCAATGCCGAGGAACATTTCCTGCGGACTCTCCATGACTTTGCCTGCGCAGGTGCGAATAAGGTAGCGCCCATGCAGCATCTCCAGCCCGGAGTAATTGAATAGTTTGTCTCGCTCCGGTTCTAGAAATTGCTCAAAGTTATCTATTTCCGTCTTGCTGTAGTGGGCGGTGATATAGCTGCCATACACCCCCTCTTTGGTGAGGTGGGTGATTTTATCATACAGGCAACAGATGCCGGCCTCTGCATGATGCTTGGCCAGTTGTTGGCGAAAACGCAAAATCCAAAAACGCGCCGCTATCATCTCCCAAGCGGGGGCGTCTCGTGTTGTGAGTTCGGCGGCTGCTTTGATGAGTGCGCCCAACGCTGCTTCTTCGCCCTGCCCGCTTTTGCCAAAAGTGCGGTATTTGCCGGTGAGCGCATGCAGCCCGTATTCCTCCCCGGGAAAATCCGTTTGTATCTCTTTCAGTACCGCATCCAGCTCCGCTTTCCGGGTAAAATTGACCAATAGTTGCTCTCTTGCCTGGCGCGCGCGGCTGCGTTCGTTGCGGTACAGGATGAAGTTCTTGGCTGCTTCATAATGCCCTGCTACCATGAGACTCTCTTCTACTTGGTCTTGGATGCTTTCTACCGCAATGACCTCGTTCCCGTGTGCTCGAAGTCTCGCTTCTATGTTCATGGCAAGACGCGCCGCTTCTGCTGCTGTATCGTTCATGCCCACACTTTCAAATGCGAGTTGTATGACCCGCTCAATTTTCTCTCGCCGGTATTCGGCACTTTGCCCATTGCGCTTTCGTATCTTCATGCTCTCTGTCGGTAGTTGGTTGCAGATTCTCTACATGTGGTAGCTGTTCCTGCATATTACCGCCATATCTTGAAATGTCAAGCAAGAATTAGAATAATTCTAAATAAAAGGTGACATAGGAATGAAAATACATAGCTGTCCAAAATAGGATAGCTATAAAAAAGGGAGGCTGCATTATCAAGACGTTACAAGTACCTTTATCCAGTTTTGGCAAATAGATCCCCCTGGTGCGAATCAGGGGGCTTTGCACATACGCTCTTATAGGGATTGTAAAGCCAATACCATAGATTGGTTTTA
>JAFQGD010000053.1 GCA_017398355.1 Akkermansia sp.
AGAGGAATGGGAATCGGCTTACTCTTACTACCTCGTCTTCACCAGTCCCACCGGAGGTACAGCCATAGGCAAGGGATGGATCGAAGGTGATGAGTGGGAAAACACAGGACTTTCATTTACCCTCAAATAAACAACAAAAAGGATGAAACACATCGTTGCCCCCCTGTTCGTAGCTGCAGCCATGGTGGCTCCTTGCTTGGCCGCCTCCGCACCCGCCAGCCTCACCGGCAAGACTGTTGTACTCAACTACACGCAATCACAGTACTGCTATGAGGAAGAAGATGCCACCGGCTCCGGTTGGCAGTCATACAAAGCAGCCCAGCAAAACGTCAAGGGCTGCGCTGAGGTTTTCAACATGATGGGGCTCAAGCCCAAAGCCACGCGCAATCTGCTGCCCATCACCGCCCCCGGCAAAGGCGGTAAGTACACCTACCGCAAGACGGGTGCAGATACCGGCACGATTGAAGTAAACATGGCACCCATGGATGCAGGACGCACCATCACCCTCAAGTTCACAAGCGCCAATACCGCTATCGCCACGGAAGAAGTGGGCGCAGGGTGCATGGTCAACACTATCCGCAACATTCAAGTTACAATCAAGTAAGCAAAATCAATCCGACTATACTTTTAACGGAGGTGGCACCATGCCACCTCTTTTTTGCTTTTATCTCGCCCATTTTCTGCAAACTCTCAGAGATACGTAACAAAATAGCCTTGACGCATACTTCATTTCCTACTATACAGAGATGGGGCGGCAAACACACGTTCCTACAATGGTATGTCCATCACGTCGATATTCCAACATCTCCGCAAAGTAAGCATGCTCACCCTCGCCTGCGTAGGGCTGAGCATGTGTTCGCACGCCAATAGTTCAGCCTCCTCTACCACCCCGGCTATCAATGAGCAACGCCCCATCGTGCTGGACATTGGGCACCAAAGCACGGCAGGCGGAGCCCAAACCCCCGATGGTAAACTCAACGAGTTTGCTTTTTGGTGCCGCTACGCAGGAGAAGTGAAAAAGACCATTGAAGCGGCAGGCTATCCCTGCATCATTCTCAACCGCAGTACAACCCCGGCGAAAGGAGCCACTGCCGAGGCCGCAAAAGCAGCTGGGGTCGTCTTCCTGAACAAACCGGATAAAAATGCACACCGATACCCCTCCACCCACCACCCGGAACACATCGGAGCAGGCATGATATCTGCCGATAAAGCCATTGATTTGAACGCCCGTTGCGTTGTATTCCTACACCTCAACAGTGTGGGCAAAGGATGGAGCACCACGCCCCCTACCGGGCTCATTATCTGCAACCGCACACACGGGCACGCCCTGGCAGAAAGCGTATGCGCCACCCTCCGTACAGAATTGCTGGATAAACCCGGAGGTCTGCCCAATAGTGGCAAGGGCGTGAAAGTGCTACCCCGCTACATCGGTAGCCAGCCCTCTGCCGGATGGATGAATACGTTAGATGAAGAAAGCATACCGGCCATTGTGTTTGAAGCCATCTATGTGAACAACCGTGGGCATGTCGAGTTTATCCGCAATGATGAGCAGGCCCGCAGACTGGCGCGCTGTATCGGCCAAGGGGTCATCAATTGGCTCAAATCCACCCCCCATACACAGTCAAAATAAGCTTTTTACTTGCAGGAGCAGCATTTTAGCGATATAACAAGCTCATGTCCGTACCGCAGAACACAATTGCCCTCATCTTTGACTTTGACCAGACCCTGAGCCCGCACAACATGCAGGAAGATACCATCTTCCCGGAGTTCGGAATAGATGCCGCTCAGTTTTGGAAGAAGTGCAACACCCGCAGCCAAGAGGAAGGCTGGGATGGGGAGCTGAGCTACCTGAAAGAGTTGCTGGATGAGCTCGCCATCGACAACGTGAGCAACAAGCGACTGCGTGAACTGGGACAAAAACTGGTCTTCTACCGGGGATTACCGGAATTTTTCGAACAATTTCCCCAGCGTGCGCTCAACCATGAGCACCGCTATGCCGGCATTAAGGTGGAGTTCTACATCATCTCCAGCGGCATCAAAGCCATTATTGATGGCTCCGTCATCCGCCCATATATGCGAGAGGTATTCGGCTGCGAGTTTAGCGAAAGCTGCGGGCGTATAGATTTTCCCAAGCGAGTCATCTCCCATACGACCAAGACCCAGTTCCTCTTCCGCATCAACAAGGGTATGCTCAAATACACGGAAGATGTAAATGACCACATGGATGGTGAGCTTCGCCCTGTTCCATTCAAACACATGATATACATCGGTGACGGCCCCACAGATGTGCCATGCTTCACCGTCATGCGCCAGCAAGGCGGCCATAGCGTGGCGGTGTACAACCCGGATGACACCTCCCGCCAAAGCTTCCGCAAATGCTATGGGCTCAAATCGGATCAGCACCGTGTAGACTTCTTTGCCCCGGCGGATTACCGCGCAGGGAGTCACCTTTCCAACATTTTGGAAGAAACCGTACGCAACATGGCGGATGGCATTCTGCATGCCCAGCGCACCGCAGTAGAAAGCACCCGAGCCGGCGTTTCCAAATTCACCCACTGAGATATGAATATATGCCGCTGCATACCTCTGTTGTTGTTGCTGAGCCATCTGCCCGCCATGGCAGATGCGGTAGATGAGCAAGCAGCCATACCCACCCAAGGAGCAACCGCCCTATACGGCAACATGCCCCCCGTGGTGCTGGAGTTTGAATCCTGCATACGGGGTATTCACGATGAACGCAGCGCAGCAAATGCGGTGCAGGAGATTCAATCCCTTGTTCCCCGCTTGAAAAGCCAATTGCAGGGCAAAGTGTGGGAAAACCAGGAAGAAGCCCTCATTTTAGCTCAAATTCTCAATTCTGCATTCAATCTGCTGCTCACCGAGCCGCCCTGCTATGGCTCGCAGGAGCTGGCAGCGGCCATTGGTGAACTGCTCGCACTCTTCACCGCAGAATGAGGCCGCTCTCCGGTTTTATTGTTGTTCAGATGACAATCCAAGAATGGTACCCGGCATAATTTTGTGCCCGGCAAAGAAGCTTTCTGCATTCATTTTACGAGCACCCGGCGGCTGCATTGTGTGAATGCGCACTACCCCGCCACGGCGCCCACCGCATGATACAATCATGCCCTCAGGACCGGCTTCCAACACCATTCCCGGCACTGCATCCACCGGCTTCTTATAATGGGAAAACATATCAATGGGCGGAAATATTTTCAACGGCTTATCACCGCCCGTTTTAACAGAAGGATAGAGCGTATAGGTTCCCGGCCATGAGTGGTATGCGCGAATCTTACGCGCTACCTGAAAGGCCGGTTGGCTCCAATCAATCAACCCATCAGCCCGCATGAGTTTGGGCGCATAGGTCATGAGGTTTTCATCCTGTTCTTGGCGGTCGGCACAGCCGGCAGCCAAATCCGCTATGGCTTGCATGAGAGCAGCCGGTGCCATCTGGGCCAAATCATCGTGCAGGCTTTCTGCCGTTTCCGTCCCTTTGAGCGGCATTGTGCTCTGGCATATGATATCCCCGGCATCCAACTTGCGCACTACATGCATAATTGTGATGCCTGTTTCATCATCACCAGCCTCAATCGCAGCCTGAATGCAGGCCGCCCCACGATGACGCGGCAGCAAGGAAGCATGAGCGTTGATACATGCCAAGGTGGGCACCTGAATCACCTCTTCCGACAGTATCTGCCCATACGCCATCACCACCACAATATCCGGGGCATACTCCCGCAGCTGCTGCACAGCCGCGGCATCCCGCATGCGCTCGGGTTGAAAGACCGGTATTCCGGCTTCCTCCGCACAGGTCTTGATACGGGGAGGAGTCAGCACCTGATGGCGCCCCACCGGGCGATCCGGCTGTGTTATCAACGCTACCAAATTGCCGCTTTCTCGCAATGCATGGAATGAGGGAATCGCGATATCCCCTGTCGCCATCATGACCACTCGCATGCCGTCTTATACGCCAAATCGCGCTCTTTTGTCAAGTTTTACCACGCTGAAACCATACAAAATCTTGATTTCATGCCCCTTTACTGCGTATCAGCCTTACTCTCATCCAAAAACTTGCGAGCCCAGTTCAGCGAGATACCGGGGAGCTCGGCTAATTCCTCCGGGGTGCGAGAGAGGATGTTGGGAACCGAGCGGAACCGAGCGAGGAGCAGTTCCTTTCGTCGCGGAGTCATGCCGGTGAACGCATCGAGGCGGCTTTCTCGCACGCGCTTTCGCACCAAGAGCTCGTTATAATTATTAGCAAAGCGGTGTGCCTCATCACGTAAACGCTGCAGCAACTTGAGCGCGCCGGATTCCACACCCAATACCAATGGCTCACTGCGATGCGGGAAAAACACCTCCTCATCGCGTTTGGCCAAACCAATCACCGGCATCCCTTCCAGCCCCACCTCTTGCAGCACAGCCACGGCGGTGGAAAGTTGACCTTTGCCACCATCCACCACCACCAAATCCGGCACGGTGATTGGGGCGCCCCCCTCCACACTCAGCTGCTTAAGCCATGCGTAGGTGTCCATGCCGGCGGGTTTATCAAACAGCGCAGCACTTTCATTCACAATGCGCGAATAACGTCGCCGCACCACCTCCAGCATCGAGGCAAAATCATTCTGCCCATCCACCCCGCGAATACGATAGCGGCGGTATGCCTTGTTGTCCGGTCTTCCGTTTGTAAAACGCACCATGGAGGCCACAATGTGGTTGCTGGATAAGTTGGAAATATCAAAACACTCCATCACTTGCGGGGGCTCCGGCATACCGAGCGCCACCGCCAGCTCGGCTAAATCGCGGTCGGGATCCACCGTACCGGGCAAATCCGCCGCGCGACGCGCAAAACGGCGAGCAGGCTCCAATGTTTTAATGATATTTTCGCGAATATCCCGCAAACGGGCGGCGCGCTCAAAATCCAGCGCATCCGAAGCGGCCATCATCTCTTGGGTGATAGCGTCCAAATGCTCTTTTCGCCCCTTACCCTCCAACAAATCCAGCGCAGCATCAAACTGCCGCCTGTACTCCTCTGCCGAGATACGCCCCACACAAGGCGCTGAACAATGACGGATTACATCATCATGGCAATGGCGGTATTCCTCCTCCCCCGGGCAGCGGCATGTGCAGGTACGTAAGCGAAAGCGGTGGTTGAGCCATTCCACCGTTTCTTTGAGAGCGGTTGAATGCACGAAAGGGCCTATATAGCGCGCGCCATCATCCTTTCGCAAGCGAACCAACGAAAAACGCGGCAAAGCATCCTGCCGCGATGCGCGCAACAGGTAATACCGCTTATCGTCTCTCAACTGCACATTATAATGCGGGCGATACTCTTTGATGAGCTTTTGCTCCAAAATGAGTGCCTCTTGGTCGTTGCGCACTTCATAATAATCAAAATCAACAATCGCCGCAATGAGAGCCCGTGTCTTGCCATTCTCCAGCGTAGCGCGTGTCGGTGAGAAATAATTGGCCAAACGGCGGCGCAAATCCTTCGCCTTGCCCACATATATCACCCCGCCCCCCGTGCCTTTCATCAAGTACACACCGGGACGGTGGGGCGTCATTCGCCACTTCTCTTTCAAATTCACTCGCTCCATACGCCGTTACCGCCAATATTATACCAGTCTTTCCGCCATTGTCGAGCCACCCCTTTTGCTTTCCGAATATGGGGGCTCAATTTTTTTCCAAGAGGAAGAGGAATTCACGCACTTTGATGCTGCGATTGCGAAGGTTGCGGCAAGCGCGAAAGGTGTTGTACTCTTGCTCCAGCACGCTTAATTTGCCCAAGCGGCAGAGCGTATCCACAAAGGCATCGCAGGGGACAAATCCTTCTGAATTGTATGAGATAAGGATGAAGCGAGCGGGGCACTCCTCCACCAAAGAAAAAAGTTCTTGCGCAGCATGCGCGCGTTTGTTGTAAGGGGAGCGGTTCCAATCTGCCGGGATACCGGAAACGGGCGATAATTCCCTTGGTCGCTCATTTTTTACAACAAGATTGAGCATAAAATAGTTAGAACCATATGGGTGCTGATTATAGGGCGGGTCCAGATAGGCCAAATCCAATTCCGGGAGCTGATGTGCGGCGGTGCGAGCATCTTGCTGCATCACGTGGCAGGGGCATTCAAAGCGAGAGAAGATAGGAACGGGCAACTCAATATCCCGCAAGATGCGATCCAACGCATTGCGCCCCTGCCCACCAAATTGGCCTATGCCCCGGGCATCTTTATAGAAGCCTTTGAACACCCCACCGGTGTTATTGTGTACAGATGCCTCATACAGCAAGGGGGCCAGTGCAAACGCTCGCATAGACAGCGGCAGCGAATCTATCGCCCGCCGCGCAGCATCAATATAACAGGCATTGCGGCGGGTAAAAAAGACGCGTTCCCCAGGGCGAATACAGGTATCTTCCTGCGGAGCGTAGAGTTCGGCCACCAAACCGGGGCGCATATCAGCAAGTGCCGTCTCCCGCACCGCATGAATGCTTTGTTGCAGCAGCTCCGCATCATGTTCAGATGCATTACTCAGATAACATTCATTGAGCACGCGGGAATAATCCTCTAAATCATTGGCAAAAAGTTCTGATGCCCATTGTTTGAGGTAGCGGGCTACAATGCCGGACCCGGAAAAGGCATCCCACACGCGCAGCTTGCGGCGTCCTAGGCGGGAAGCCACCTGCTGTACCCCTTTCCCAATAAAGCCGAGCAAAGCGCGCTTGTTTCCCAAGTAGGTGATAATCTGCTCTGTCAGGAACTGTGGGTTTTCGCGCAGAGATGTGCATTCCTCATTCATGCCTTGGGGCACATGGTTCTCCGTTGATTTTCTTTTTAAAGGCCCCCCAATCCGTTTCGCGCAAGAGACGCCGCAAATTGCCGTACCAGAATTCGTGGTGTCCGAAACGCTCATCCACAAATTCCTTTTCGGCCTCCTCCACACTCACATTCTGCTCCACAATACGATAGGCTGCCACCACAATGCCGGTGCGGTCGGAGCCATGCCAGCAATGCACCAATATCGGCTTAGGGGCATGGCGCATCATGTGCAAAATGTTTTCCAAATCATCCAGTGTTACCGAACCGGCAGCAACGGGATAGCTCATGAGGTGCAATGAAGTGCCGGATGCCTTGATATGGTCACGGTGATACTCACGCAAGCTCAATACAGATTTTACACCCAACCGTTGCAAAAGATGAAACCCAGTCTTATCCGGCTGCCCACTGCGGTACACATCCTTGCTCACACGGTAGCAATTCTCTACCCCGGGTATAAATTCCACCGGCTGCACAGCACACACCTCTTTGCAAAAAATCATTTGCAAAGCAAAAGCCACACACAGAATGAATGGAGTTCTCCCTCTCATCACCACCACGAGCTTATCAGTTTCGGAGCAGCTTTGCAACTCATTATTCGCAAACAAAAAAATGAAGCTCTTTTGGCAAGATACACATCGCGCGCTTACATAAAGCTTGAAAAAGCGAGCAAATAATGATAGAGTGATGCCCGGAGACACAGACGCTCCGCAACCGAATATTACCATGTCCTCAGAACTTCCCAGCAAAACGCAGGCTTCCCGCCATGGTGGGCGTATCACGATTGTTGCCTCCACCTACAATGAGAAATATACTACTGCACTACTTGAGAACTGCTTGGCAGAGCTGGAAGAAAATGCCCCGCACACGCTTGTAGATGTAGTACGCGTACCGGGCGCATTCGAAGTACCGATTATGGTGAAACGCGCCATCGTGGAAGAGACAGGGGCCGACAAGCCGGATGTAGTCATCGCCTTGGGCGTTATCCTGCGTGGCAGCACAGCGCATGCAGATTTGATTGGCGAGGCCATCACCCGCCAACTCCTGAGCATCTCCTGCGATTCTCTCACCCCCGTCATTCACGAGGTTCTACTCCTCAACGATGAGCAGCAAGCTTTTGCCCGCTGCATCGCATCAACCCTCAACCGTGGTCGCGAAGCCGCTCGCGCCGCTATTTCCATGATTAATCTGCTGGACGAACGCTACACCCTTCACAGTGTCAAACAGCGCATGTCCAACATCAGCCGTAGCGGCTCCCTCATCTAACCCCCTTTTTTAGCATGAGCAACATCAGCAAAACCAGGCAGGTCGCCCTGCACCTCATCTATTCCGTCATGGAGAATGGCGGCAACCCGGAAGAATTGGATATGGGGCTCTTCTGGGATATCACCTTGGAAAAAGAGACCGAGCACTACCGCAAAGCCCTTACTAAAGCCATCTTGCATAGCTGCCGCAGCCTTGGCGATACTACACGCCTTCTGCTCACCCGTGCGCAAAACATCGAAAACACCATGCATGGCGACCTGACAACCGCACCGCTGCGCGAGACGGTTGAACGCTACACCAAGAATGCCGAAGCTTTGGATGTTGCACTGGCCGCACTGCGCTACTCGCTGAAAGATAAGCGCCGCGAGGGTTCTTTCCAACTGCAACTTTGCTGCAATGATGTGCTGCGCCTCGTCATTGCCTTGGAAGCCACAAAAGAGACACTGGAGCCCATGTCTATGGATTTCCCGGTGTACAACAACGTGCTGGAGCCGTTCATGGCTGTTATTCGCCGCCGCAGTCGCATGCAAGTAAGCTGTGCGGCCTTGAACAACCCGTCCGCAATGGAGGGCAACGCGGAATTTGCCGCAGTAGGCCGTGCTGCGCGCGAGCTGGAAGAACTGAAACCCGCGGCTCGTGAGCTGGCCGAAAAAGTACTCGCTGAGCGGGACGTACTCAACCCCATCCTCGAAACACAGCTTAAGAACTATTCGATGGAGCGCTTGGACGTGGTGGATAAGTGCATCCTTTTACTGGCCTTGTATGAACTGACCATCAACAAACTGCCGGTAGCCATCGTCGTATCGGAAGCTACGGCTCTGGCAGATACTTATTCCGGCAGCAAGAGCGCACCCTTCATCCATGGCATCATTGGTGCCGTGGCTCAAACACTCTGAATCTCGTCCCCACCCCATCCACCCGCATGGCCAACTTTTTCACACGCCTTGTTGATAAATTCTTGGGAGAACCTGAGATTGATTGGGACGAGCTGGAAGCCGACCTGATTTCAGCCGACATTGGCGCCAAACGAGTGATTCCTCTGGTAGAAGATTTGCGCGAGCAGGACACGCAAGATGCCTGCGATATTGCCAATTACATCAAAGCCCAGCTGCAAAGCGCCTTCCCTGCGCAATTACCCACCCTGCCAGTACCGCAGGTGGGCTCCCCCTGTGTCCTCATGATGGTGGGTGTAAACGGTGCCGGAAAAACAACCACAAGTGCCAAACTGGCATACCGCCTGCAAAAACAAGGCTACAAAGTTTTGCTGGCTGCGGCAGATACCTTTCGTGCCGCCGCTGTGGAGCAGCTGGATAGCTGGGCCACCCGCTTGGGAGTTCCCCTGTACAAAGGGCAGCCAAACCAGGACCCGGCCTCTGTATGCTATGAGGCTCACACCCGAGCCCTGCAACAAGGGGTGGATTACCTGATATGCGATACCGCCGGTCGCTTGCATACCCGCCACAACCTGATGGAGGAGCTTTCCAAGATTCGGCGTTCGCTATCCAAGCAAGATACCGCAGCCCCGCACGCCTGCTACTTGGTGGTGGATGCCACCACAGGCGGCAATGCGCTGATGCAAGCCAAAGAGTTCCACAAAGCCACGCCCTTATCTGCCGTTGTCATCACCAAGATGGACGGCTCCGGCAAGGGCGGTGTGGCGGTAGCTATTCAGGATGAGCTGGGCATCAGCCCCATCTTCTTGGGTACGGGCGAAGGGAAAGATGACATCCGCCCCTTTAACCCGGCAGAATATGCCAACACCATGCTTTGATACAGCATACCACACCATGCCCGTACTCCCCTCCCTGCTGGAATATACACACCCTGCGCTTGCTGAGCTATTGGCCGGCATGGGCCACAAAGCCTACCGCGCCACCCAGCTGCAAGAATGGATTTGGAAACACCGCGCTACTGATTTTGAGCAAATGCTCAATCTCCCCCCTGCTCTGCGGCAGGAATTGGCTGCGCGCTTTACCTTGCGCCCCCTCAACGTAGTGGAGGTGAACCAAAGCACCACAGGCTCCACCCGCAAATTCCTTTCCCGCATGCAAGATGGCCATCTGGTGGAATCTGTCATCATCCCCGCTGCCGTAGGACAGGGCGGAGCACACAGCGAGCGCCTCACCCTCTGCGTATCCTCCCAAGTGGGCTGTGCCTTTGGCTGCAAGTTCTGCGCCAGCGGACTACTGGGTTTCACCCGCAACCTGACGGCCTCGGAAATCCTGGCGCAAATTGTGGCGGCAGAGGAAATAAGTGGAGAACGGATTGATAACCTCGTTTTCATGGGCATGGGCGAGCCACTGGCCAATATAGACAACCTTCTCACGGCGCTCGATGTCATCATGGATCAGCGAGCTCTCAACATTGGTGCCCGCCACATCACCATTTCCACCTCCGGCAATGTACCGGGTCTACGCCGACTCGCAGAGTATGGGAAGCCCCTGCGTTTGGCTGTCTCCCTGCATGGCGCTAGGGATGAAGTGCGCTCACAGGTCATGCCCGTGAATAAAAAATGGCCGCTTTCCCAGCTCGTCCCGGCACTGGAGGAATGGAACCGCTGCAGCAAACACAAAATCACATTTGAGTATATCCTCATCGAGGGGGTCAACGCTATGCTGCCGGAAGCTCCCCGCTTAGCTGCGCTCGCCCGCAAACTCAACGCCAAGGTCAACCTTATCCCATACAACACGGTGGAAGGCCTGCCTTGGGTGCGCCCCACCGAGGCAAATTGCCGTGCTTTTTGTCGCGCCCTCATCAATGCCGGAATCCCCGTCACGATGCGCTATGAAAAAGGGCACGACATCAACGCCGCATGCGGCCAGCTCCGCCTACGCCGCGAGACACAGGCCTGATGCACAGAGCTGCCGCATGCAGGAACATGGGTGTTCTGAATATAATATATCAGAACTTATAAACACCCTGTAGTTGGAATACAAAGGCTCCCGAGCCATCCGTTGAATGAACCGGATCAAAAATGTATTGAACATCCGGCTGCAAGAAGAATGTGGGAGTAAGCTGCACAACGGCACTGAGCTCCAGCCCGTATTCATTTTTGTGAACAAAAGGTTTGGCAGAAGATGCAGCGCGCTCCCAAAAGAAGCCAAGCGCCACTTGGTCATTGTTGCTGCGGCTGCCCCACCCATCACTCCGGAAAGGCGCTTGCAACACAAACCCGGCGGTGGCGCAAGCCCGCACATCGCTCACCGTGGCGGCATCCTCATCCATAAACCCACAGCGAGTAAAGAACCCGAGGCGGGAGGATTCCCCCATCTGCTGTTGGAAATTGAACGCTACGCCTGAACCGGTTTCACCTTTGTAGCGGGTGAGCGTGTATTGAAAACGGTATGTGCCGGGGCCCCAACCAAAAAAATCCTCCGTAATAAACCCGATTTCACCGATATGAACCCAAGCATTGCTGCTGATGTACTGAAAGGGGTTGTGGTTAATCTCACCGTTGCAACCGGTGGTAGCATACATGGTGTAGAAATGTGGCGTGGGTTGCCAAGCTGTCATGTATCCCCAATTGGCCCACTCCAAAGGCAGGCAAGGATTGAGATTGAAGGCACCATTCGTCAGGTTGCCACTCCAACTTGCCGAATAAGCATTCTGATCCAAATAATTGGAGGTATCCAGCACACCACCCATCACAACAAACTTACCATCAAACCCACTGTATCCCAATGCCAACTGCGGCAAAAACACGCCATTTCCCCCACGCAGGCTCCCTTGGGGATTGCTCAGACTCCCCAAGCTTTGCTGGGCGCTGCTTCGGCGCTCGTTGAAGTTGATTCCATGCCCCCAATCAGCCTCAAACGTCAAGAATATCCCTTGGCTATTGTCTCCATCTTTCGCCAAGAACCAAGTACCCGATACAGAATTATTAAATGCAGAAAAATCCGAGCGTTGGTTACCGGGCTGCGGTGCAATTTTTGTATAATTGTAAGAAAGAGTCAAATCATACTGCAAGCCTACTCGGGAAAGAAGGTTTTTCACATGCTGCGCCCCGGTAGAGATAAAATCCTCTCCGACAATGCGGCAGGGTTCGGCACAGGTATTCCCCGGCACAAACACACTATCCAGATAAGGGGCAAAATGCTGCGGAGTGGAGGGGAACAACAACCAATTGCCCACGCGGATACCTTGTTCGCGGTTGCGGTGCTCACGGAGTTGCTGCAAGAGCATCTCATGCGTTGCCACACCCGTGTGACGCCGGGACATCTGCTCCCTAGCCTCCATGCTGCGGGATAGACTACGCGGTAAATGCCCGGAATTCATAAAATAAGCCTCCCACCCCATGGCCGTATCAATGTACTTGCCGGAATCTGTGCTCCCCACCGCCTGCGCATACCCCCCGAACAGGAATGCGGCCAACAACATGTAATGTGTGCGTTTGTTCATAGATGTCGGTTCTGATGATCATTATTTCGTTTACGTTTGATAACAATCAGATTGTTTTTTTGCATTTTTTTACACAAATTGCGCGGCAAAGCTTTTTTCTTGAAAGATATAGACATTTCATGTAGTATACTCGTCTGTATGAACCTACTTAGAAGCATTGCTGCCGCAGCCGTGTTGACAGGTACCCTGCTCACCGCTCAGGAAGCATATACCCCCCATCAAGACTGGGAGAACCCGCAAAACCTCTCTCAGGGGCGCGAAGAATCTCGTGCTTTCTTTGTTCCGTTTGCAGATCGAGACGAAGCGCTGAAAGGCCACCGCAAGGACTCATCCTTGGTGGTATCCCTGAATGGCGAGTGGAAATTCCATTGGGCCCCGGAACCGGACAAGCGCCCCGTTGATTTTTACAAACCGGATTTCGACGTCAGCGGCTGGAAAAACATTGATGTACCCAGCAACTGGCAAATGCGTGGCTACGGCACCCCCATCTACAGCAACCAGGCATACACGTTTGTGCGCGATTGGCCCCGCGTGATGACCAAGCCCCGCAACAAGCGCGAGCAGCAATACACCACCCCTGCCACAGAGCCCAATGCAGTAGGCTCCTACCGCCGCGATGTGTACCTGCCGGCAGATTGGGAACAGCGCCAAGTCTTCATCCAGTTTGACGGCGTGGATTCTTTCTTCTACTTGTTCGTGAACGGTGAGAAAGTGGGCTTCTCCAAAGACAGCCGCTGCGCTGCCGTGTTTGATATCACCCGCTTCCTCAAGCCCGGCAAGAACGTGATTGCGGCAGAGGTATACCGATACAGTGATGGCTCCTACCTGGAATGCCAAGACATGTGGCGTCTCTCCGGCATCTTCCGCGATGTGTTCATGTACAGCACCCCCAAGGTGCAGGTGCGAGATTTCTTCGTTCATACAGATTTTGCCACCCGCCCCGATGGCAGCCGCGACTACACCGACAGCACCCTGCGTGTGGAGGTGGATGTAGACAATCGCAGCGGTGCAGATGCCAACTACTCCGTAGAAGCAGAATTGCTGGATATGACAGGCAAACAGGTAAGCTCCCTTTCTTCTACGCAAGGTAAGGTGAATAACGGACAAAACGTTCGCACCGAGCTGAGTGCGCAAATCAAAAACCCGGCTCTGTGGAGCGCAGAAAAACCCAATCTTTACCGCCTGATGCTCTACCTCAAAAACGAGCAGGGCGAGATTACGGAGACCATCTCCCGCAAGATTGGGTTCCGCGAAGTGAAGCTTGAAAACGGCCGATTCCTCGTCAACGGCATGCCCGTAAAACTCAAGGGCGTAAACCGCCACGAAAGCCAGCATGCCAACGGCCACAGCGTAACAGAAGAAGAATGCCGCACAGAGCTGCTGCTCATGAAACGCGGCAACATCAACCACGTGCGCAACTCCCACTACCCGCAACCCTCTTTCTTCTATGAAATGTGTGATGAGCTGGGTATCTACGTCTGCGATGAGGCCAACATTGAATCCCACGGCTACTACTATGGCGAGCTCTCCCTCTCCCACCCCAAGGAGTGGAAAGAGCAGCACGTATGGCGCAACAAAAACATGGTGGAACAAAGCAAAAACCACCCCTGCGTCGTCATCTGGTCCTATGGCAACGAAGCCGGCCCCGGTGATAACTTTGCTGCCGTGCGGGACTGGATTAAAAACCGTGATTCTTCACGCGTAACCCAGTACGAACGCAACAACGACTTGGCAGACCTTTGCTCCAACCAGTACCCCAGCGTCAACTGGACCCGCGAAATCGCCAGCCGCAAGCTGGAAAAGCCTTGGTATATTTCCGAATATGCCCACATCCTTTGCAACTCGATGGGTAACTTGGCAGATTATTGGGAAGCCATCGACTCCAGCGATTCCATCATCGGTGGTGGTATCTGGGAATGGATTCACCAAAGCTACGACCAAGAAGTCACCCTACCCAATGGTCGCAAAGTAACCCGTCAGAGCTACGGTGGCGACCACGGTGAGTTCCCCAACGATGGTATTTTCTGCATCAAGGGTGTCATCTACAGTGATCGCACACCGACCCCGCTCTACGCAGAAATCCGCAAGGTGCAGCAGAACGCAGAGTTCAGCTTCATTGGTGCTCCGTACGCCGGGCAGGATATCTTAATCGGACTCCGCAACAAGCACTTGTTCACCAACCTGAATGAGTTCGACGGCGAGTGGATTTTGACCGAAGAAGGCAACATCCCTGTGGCAAGCGGCACATTCAACATTGATGTAGCGCCCTTGCAGCATGGTGAGTTAGTCATCCCGGCTTCCGCCATCCCTGCGGACTCTTTGAAGAAGGACAGGCTCTACTACCTGACTATCAACCTCAAGCTCAAGGAAAACACCAATTGGGCAGATAAAGGCTACATCGTTGCAACAGAGCAGTTGCCCATGCCCGAAGCCTTCGCCAACTACTCTCACAAGGAAAAGGTTGTTGCTATTGATGCCAACCAGAAGATTGACGTCCGCAACCAGAGCGGGCAGATGCTTGTCATCGGGCAGAACTTCTCCCTGTGTATCGACAAAGCAACGGGCGGGCTCAAGAACTACATTGTCAACGGCCAACAGTTGCTGGGCGAAAAGCCCACCTTGGCACTCAATGCCTTCCGCGCCCCGCTCGCCAATGACAAATGGGCGATGAACCAGTGGCTCTCCAACGGCTTGCGCAACTTGGTACACTCCGCCTCCCCCCTGCTGGTGGAGCGCATGGAAAACGGCGTGGTGCGCATCTCCTGCGATATCACCAGCCAAGGCCAGCGCAAGGAAAGCTTGGATAGCCGCACCTATGACCGCGGCCACTTCACCGTGACGGACAATGGCCCCATCACGGAAAAGGACTTCAAGTTCACCACACAAATGGTCTACACCATCATGCCCAACGGCTACATCAACGTGCAGGCCGGTATCATCCCCAGCAAGGAGAAGATTGTGCTGCCCAAGCTGGGCTTCTTGCTCAACATGCCCAAGCGTTTTGACCAAGTGCAGTGGTTTGGCCGTGGCCCCGGCGAAAACTACCCCGATCGCAAGGCCGGTTCCCCGTTCGGCATCTACAAGGAAAGCCTCTCCGGCATGGTAGAACGCTACCCCCGCCCCATGGAAATGGGCAACCGCATGGATACCCGCTGGGTTGCGGTGACAGATAGCAACGGCGTCGGCCTCATGGTTTCCACCGAATCCGGTGATCAACTCATGAACTTCTCCGCCCTGCCCTACACCCCGCAAGAAATCTTCTACGCCCCCCACCCCGAAGATTTGCCCGAATCTAAAGGCACCGTGCTGAGTATTGATACCCTCACACTCGGCCTGGGTGGTGCAGCTTGCGGCCCGCGCCCCATCAACCGCGATATCACCCTCTCTGCCCCCACCACCATCGTCTTCTCCATTCGTCCGCTGCTTTCCGGCTCCAAACCGGAAGAAGTAGGCCGCGAGACCCTGCCCTTGGTGGGTGCTGTGACGATTTCCCGCAACGCCCTGGGATATGTGGAAGCCAGCTGCGCCACACGCAATGCTTCCATCCACATCACCACACCGGATGGTGCCACCACCGTGTACACGCAGCCATTCCTGCAGCGTGAAGAAGGCATTGTGCGCGCCCGCGCTCACTACAACGGCTTCCTCTCCTCGGCCACAACCTTCCAACACATGCAAACCTGGCGCCCGGACAACTTGCTGCGCATCGTTTCCTGCTCCAGCACCTCCGGCGGCAATGACACCGCGTGGAGCCTCATTGATGGCCGCAGTGATACCTATTGGCACTCCCAATGGCATGAGCCCGTGGCTCAATACCCCCACGAAATCATCGTGGATTTGGGTGTGAAATCCGAACTGCGTGGCTTTACCATCACCCCGCGCCAGGCCAACACCACCTCCCGCGTGAAAAAAGTGGCCTTCTACCTCTCCTCCGATGGTCAGAATTGGGGCGCCGCTCCCGCCTGCACCCTGCAACTGGACGACAGCGATAGCGACCAAAGCATCTTCCTGCCGGAGCCGACCATCGCCAAATACGTGAAGATGGTGTGCTTGGAACCCATGGTGCCGGGCCAGCCCTACGCCGCCGTGGCAGAGCTCACCCCCATTGTCAGCCGCATCGTGGGTGATTACCCGGCTCATGCCTTCTTCTCCCTCAGCTATGCCAGCTCCGAACTGCCGGAAGGCGGTGCCGCCCGCAACGTGTTGGACGGCAACCCCGATACCTTCTGGCACAGCATGAAGGGGGTCACCGTGGCCAACTTCCCGCACGAGCTCCGCATTGACTTGGGTGGCGACCGCAAACTCAAGGGTATCACCTTCCGTGCTGCCCCCATGCAGAAAGAAGCTCGCATCAAGGATTATGAGGTCTACGTAAGCCAAGATGGCGAAAACTGGGGCCAGCCCGTTGCTCGCGGCTCCATGGAAAACAACGCCGATGTGCAGAAGATTCTCTTCTTCTCCCCCACTTCGGCCAAGTTCCTCCGCTTTGTCGCCCTCAATGCCCACGATGGTGGTGACTTCGCCGCCATTGCTGAGCTCGATATCGTAGAGGATAAATAAGCCTTCACTCCCCTCCCCGAGCCGGATGCCATCACTCGCATCCGGCTCTTTTTTTATTCCCTAGCCCCATTTCTAGAGTTTACTCTAGAAAATATGCTAAATAAGCTTGACAAGCAAGCAGAAAGCAGTTAGCATGCGGGTAACAGCCGTAGGCTCACCCATACAACACACCATGAAAGCAGTCATACTTTTCCCCGGACAGGGAGCACAGAAAGTAGGCATGGGCAAAGATTTGTACGACACCTGCCCCGCCGCCCGAGAAATGATGGAACAAGCGGACGCCGCCCTGGGATTCGCGCTCACGAAGGTGATGTTCGAAGGACCGGACAGCGAGCTGACTCGCACATGCTACTGCCAGCCGGCACTCTACCTGCACGGTTTAGCCTTGTACAAAGAACTTTGCAGCCGCCTCGCCATTGAACCCGTAGCAGCAGCCGGTCTTTCTTTGGGTGAGTTTACTGCACATGCAGCCGCTGGCACCTTCAGCATGGAAGAAGGCCTCAAGCTCGTGCAAAAGCGCGGTGCCTACATGGAAGAAGCCTGCCAAGCTGCCCCCAGTACCATGGCTGCCATGATTGGCGGCAGCGATGATGCCGTACAGGCTCTTGCCAACGATTGTGACATCGACGTAGCCAACTACAACTGCCCCGGGCAGACTGTCGTATCCGGTTCCGTAGAAGGCGTAGACAAAGCCGTGGCCGGTGCCAAAGCTGCCGGTTTCAAGCTTGCCAAAAAGCTCAACGTGGCCGGTGCCTACCATAGCCGCTTCATGAAGAGCGCCCAAGAAAAACTCCTGCCTGAGCTGGAAGCGGTGAACATGCAAATGCCCGCCGTACCCGTTTACTGCAACTACGAAGCTCGCCCGGTCACAGACCCGGCAGACGTTCGCGCCATGCTGGGAGCGCAGGTATGTGGCTCCGTACGCTGGGCCGCCTGCATGCAGGATTTGGTCAATAAGGGCGAGCGCCTCTTCATCGAAATGGGACCGGGCAAAACTCTGGCCGGCATGATGGGCCGCATCTGCAAAGAAGCCACCGTCATCTCCATTGAAGATGTCGCCTCCTTGGAAGCCGCTGTGGAAACCCTTAAATCCATGTAACTCCAAGCTTCCCTTTCAACCCACAAAGAAACCACAGCCATCCGGAACTTTCCCTATTGTCGCTCTTTGCGCGGAAGTTTATGAACCCCGAGCGCATAGCGAGTGGGTGACACAATCGGTGGCTCAATGATTGGGGCGTGGCATGATGCTTTCATGCCACGCCCCGGTATGTCCTGTGTGATGGACTTTAGAAACGATAGGTGGCGCCGATGTTGGCGCTGTGGCTGTTGGCGCGCGGCACCAGTTCCATGGTGTAGCCCGCGTTCACGCTCCATTTATCGTTGAGGGCGTGGGTGGCTCCTACGCTCAGGTTCATCCCTGCACGGCCGGGGTTCGCTCCGCCCCGGCATACGCCGCCCATGTGGGTGGCGGGGTTGTCGCGCACCATGTCGCCGATAAAGCTCACTTCGCCGTACACACTCGTCTTGGCCGTGGCGGCGTAGGTAGCTCCCACACCCACTTCTGCACGCAGGTTGCTCAGCGAATCGGCCTCTACCCCGGCGGCCGGGGTGGCGGGCTAGCTTTGAGTCCGCATTCTTGCGGGCGGCAGAACAATAGCGAGGGGCAAAGCCGCGCAGCGGCGGCGCCCCTCGTAGGCCATCAAAAACGAACCGGAGCCTGCCGTATGGCAGGCGGCACAATGCGCGGCGTGG
>JAFQGD010000054.1 GCA_017398355.1 Akkermansia sp.
GAGCCGACTTTGAGCCGTACTATATGACGACTATTCTGTCGGGCGATTGCGATGCGAACAAGCTTCACGATTTGAAAGCAGAGCTGGATAATTCCGGGATTTATTCCCCATATCAGCTCACCAAAGCTGTGAGCATTTACCTGACCAAGCCGGAAGGAAATCAAGAGCTGGCCGCAGTGTTGGACGAATGCAAAGAGGAATATGAGTCCCGCCAGCAGGATGAACAAATACACTTCAAGAGTACGGCCAGAGCATTTGTCCGCTACTATGACTTCCTTTCTACGGTATTGCCGTATGTAAATGCCGATTGGGAGAAGCTGTCATGCTTCCTGCGTCTGCTGCTCAAAATATTACCCAGCATTGGACGTGATGAAGATGACCACATCACATCAGCGGTAGAGCTGAATAGCTATAGGGCAGAGGTCGGACACACTATCCGCATTGCTCTGGCTGATGAAGACTGCACCATGGCTCCGCCATCACCCGTGGCAGGTGGCGGCGTGCCGGAGCCGGATATGAAGCCACTTTCGGATATTCTTACGCAATTCCATGACCTCTTTGGCAACATAGAATGGAAGGACGAGGATAATGTACGCGCCATTCTGGATAAGCTTGCCCCCGAAATGGCCAAGGATATCAACGTGGCAGATGCTATGGCTAACAGCGATGAGGAGAATATACGCCTTGCGTTGAAAACGGCCGTAGATAACTATCTGACCGCCCAGATCGTACTTAATTCCGGGCGTATGGATGATATGGTGAAACTCATGCAATTGTACGACGACAAGGACAACGGATTCTCCTCACGCTTGCTGGACAGCATCATGAACCGCCTCCACCGCGAGCGCTGGTCTGAACATAGAGAGGACGAGGATCGTGTACTAATGGCAGCGGAAAGAAAAATGTAATGTTATCTCCGATTCAATAAGTTAATTATATATATTTGTAATTTGACAATGCAAAGCAGAAATGATACTGCGGGACTCTTTGGATTCTCGTTCCAAGCGAACGCTGGTATAATTATAATGCTAAAAAATATTGAGCGGTTAGATAGTATCAGGCTTGAGGGAGCCGCGGAGGATATAGAATTGAAATTAAATGATGGTCTTGTTATATGTGCGCAGGCAAAGGCAGTTGAACAACCGTATACAAATTTTAAGAATGTAAAGAGCAAGTTTTATCATGCCATAGACTCCTTATCCGACGCTTCAAAAAAATATGGGAAAGGAATAGAGAAACTTATATATGTAACGAATTCTCCCGATCCATTGCATGGGGAGGGATTGAAGCAGCTTATTGACAATGATACATATTTGGGTTTTAATGATTTACCCGAGGAAACTCAAAATTTCATTCTTAATAAAATAAAAGAACAAGAGGCGGATGTTCCTCCGGAAAAATTATATATATATGTAATTCCCTTTGCTACTGATGATTTACAACAACGATTTAAATACGTAAGAGAAGCGGTTAATAACTTTGTCGGGTCTCTTATTTCTCATGCACCTTTAGCCTTCGGGGTAAGGCTCATGGAACGGTGGCAAAATGATTTATTTGATTCTGGTACCATAAAAGATACGTCTGTCTCCTATAAAAAGAAAGAAATTATATGGCCTCTTATTAATTTGAGAACAGAACCAGATTATTCCGGAGAATTTTACAGTCAATTTGACGAAGCTGTTCTTGAGGAAGTTAAGGAAAAATATGATGAGGTGATGAGTTCTTTTTGTAATAGATGGGAATACGTTAATAAAATTTTGTTTGCATATTGCTCTTTTAATATGAAAGGATCTCCCCGTGAAAGGATGCAAGCGTTTATTGAAAAAGAATGGACACATTACACGCAAGAGTTTGCAGATTTGGAAAGCAATACGGAAGTCCTTAACGCGCTAACAAAGATTGTCCTTTATAATGTATTGCTGAGGCGTATAGTGATTGATGAAATTAAAAAGAAGATAAAATTATGAGGATAATATCTATTTCTATAAAGGATGGATTTGACTCAAAAATATACTCTTTTTCATCCTATGTAAATTTAATCTTAAGTGATAAGAACACTGTAGGAAAGACTACTTTGTTAAGATTGATTTTATTCTCTTTAGGATATTCAGTCCCGGGGACAAAGAGGATGCGATTTGAGCATGTTGAAACTATATGTGAGATTGAATTAGATGATGGTAGTAAGATCAAATTAACCCGAAAGGGTAAGGACTACATAGACTGTGATGTTGACGGAAAAACCTACATCTTGCCAAATGATATGCTGCGATTGCAGTCACTAATTTTTCGTACTGAAAATGAAGAAATATTGGAAAATGTACTAGGGGCGTTCTATTGCGATCAGGAGAAAGGATGGACTCTTTTGAATCGTGGTAATCCAATAGGTAAGAACAAATTTAATATCGAATCTCTAATACGAGGGCTTTCTGATGTGGTATGTGATGACCTATTAGAGTTAGAAGCTAGATATACTAGGGATATTGCTAGATTGGAAAGCATGCTGAATGTTTCTGAATATCAGCGCCAAATTTCAGAGCAGGCAGGCGGTTTCAACTCTAAAAGTGAAGAGTCGGAGCGTAGATCACGCATTGCTAATTCTATCTTGTTAAAAAAGACATATACTCGCCAACTTATGCAGGTCAATTCTGCTTTAAGGGATAATGCGAGGGTGGGAAGAATGATTGCAGAGATGAATATTGTCGTTCAAGATAATCAAGGAAATCTAATTCCAGTAACAAAAGAGAATATCCTTGGATACTCAGATTCGATTGATTATTTGGTCTCTCAGAAAAGACACCTAGTCTCTTTATTAGCCAATATAGATAAAGAAATATGCGCTATTGAGCAAGATTCCCGAAAAGAAGAGGAGCAGTTATTGTTGTTTGAGGTGGAGTCATTCTATGATAAATATGAAACAGCAATTATGAGGGTTCCAATTGATGCCGTTGCGGCTAAGAAAAAAGTTGAAGAAACACAGAAAGTTCGAAAACGAGTCCGTGACGCGATCTCACGTAAAACAAAATCAAACAGCAAGGTTATGAAGTCTTTGTATGACAATGTGTTCAGATATATGAATGAACTTGGTGTGAAAGATGCTGGCAAAATAGCATGCGGATATATATTTACATCGAATTTGAAAGAGTTATCAGGAGCAGAGCTACATAAAACGGTCTTTGCTTTTCGATTGGCATATATATCTGAAATCCAGAAGAAATTGAATATTAAATTGCCAATAATTTTGGATTCTCCTCGTGGCAAAGAGGTAGATGATGCCAATATTCAAAAAATGATGTCGATCCTGATGAGAGATTTCCCCGACAATCAGATAATTATAGCCTCTATTTACAATTACGATTTCGATAATCCTAAGGTTATAAAGATTGAAGAAAGGCTGATGGAACAAGTGTAGAAAATTCAGAAAAATCGAATTTTCTACATTGCCGGTGCTGCTGGGATCACCAGAGGGAGGGGATTCTTGCCAGTTCTTGTTTCACAAGCTGGGTATAGATTTTGGCGCATTCATAAGCCTCCTGCTAATCTTTCAGCTCGCTCTCACGGCTATGGATATCCTTCCGGATTGTCACTTTTAGCTTGGTGTTATGTCTCATATCTGAGCAAAAGGTAAGAGTTTTTAATCAGGTGTGAAACAAAGTGCGCCAAGTTGCGTGACACACTACTACCATATGCCATTGATACAGCACAAGACAAAAAAATTGCACTGTGAAGGGGTTACATCTTCTACAGTGCGTGTTGACGGCGAAATTTGCTCGGGGCGACAGGATTCGAACCTGCGACATCCAGCTCCCAAAGCTGGCGCTCTACCAGGCTGAGCTACACCCCGTATGAGAAATCAAGGTAAAAAAATGGTGGCTCGGGACGGGATCGAACCGCCGACACGCGGATTTTCAATCCGCTGCTCTACCAACTGAGCTACCGAGCCACTTTAGCCGCCCGCTTTGAGCGGGGTGCGGGCAGACTTTACACAATTTTTCTTTATTTGGCAAGTCAAAAATGAAAAAAAATGCAATTTTCTGCAAAAAAGCGTAAAATTGGCACGGTACAACCGGAAAAAGGGCGAGGGGCGTACGCGCGCGATGGAGGAACTGACACAGTAAGGCATTTTTCGGCTTGAAACGCAGAATGATTCGGGTAGAATAACCGCGATGCCCGTCCGGTGTGCCGGGTACAGTTTTTTTACAGCCATGACAGTCCTCGAATTCATCCGCAAGAACTCCCTGCTCGCTCTCATCGTCATTGCCGCCTTGTTAATAGGCTTCATCATGATGGATTACAGCGGCAAGCAGAACCCTTTGAGTAAAGATTTCTACATTCAAGTAGACGGCACGGGCTACAGCTACCCGGAAACTTACACGATGGGGGAAAATGGTTCCGCCTATGTTCAGTCCCTCTATTCCAGCACAACGCGCAAGATGATAGAGCGATTCGACACCGACAAGAACGGTGAGCTGAATGAGGCAGAAAACGCCACCATGTCGGCATGGCTGAGCCAGAATCCGCAGGTAGATACCTCTCTGCGCACAATGGATGCCATTTATCGCTCCTGGGGCTATGGGCTGACGGGTGAGGCAGAAATCAACTTTGCCATCAACCGCGCAGTGCTGAAGGCAGAGGCAAAGAAACTTGGATTCATCCCCTCCAAAGAGCAGATTGATGCCTACATCCAATCCATGCCGGCTTTTGTGAATGCGGACGGGAGCTTCGACCAAGAGCTGTACCACCGCATGACCGGCTTCCACAATGGTGTGGCCAGCAACCCCACGGAAAAAGCCTTCCGCGATGTCATCTCCGACATGATGGTTTGGGAATGCGTGAACGCCCTCATCACCGACAACCTGCAATACAACACCAAGGCCCAAGGCGATTTGATTGATGCCATTCACCAGCAGGTTAGCGGCAAGACTGCATGGCTCGCAAAAGAAGTTGTACCGGCTCCGGCTGAGCCCACGGAAGAAGAGCTGAAAGCTTATTGGGAGACGAACAAGGAGCGCTACAAGAGCGATGAGCGCCGCATTATCTCCCTCTACACCCTGCGCCCGGCAGAAGACAGCAATTTGGATGCCCTGATGAGCACGGCCGACATCATCATGCAAGATCTTTCCCAGGCAAACGGCAAGGGGCTTGACCAGATGCTGGAAGGTGCTGCCGCCAACCCGGAAAACGCGCCCTTCACTTACCTGTTGGCAGATGGGAAAACGCACATCACCCTTCCCATATGCACGCTGGCAACCATGCCTGCCGAATTGCAGACAATGGTAGACCACAACGGAGAGAGCATTGAACTGGGCAAAGTTCTTTTTAATGAGGTCGATTCAGCCCCCAGCGTGGCAGAATATGAAGCAGCGGTTGCCGCCGGCGACCCGGAAAAACACACCTCTATCCGCCAAATTCGCGGTTTCTTCCCCACCAAGGAGAACACCCTCATCTTGGCTCGCGTGGAAGCGACAGAAGTACCCACCGTGCTGCCCTACGAACAGGCCCGCGAAAAAGCCTTGGCTGACCTGAAGGCTGAGCGCAACGATACGGCCTTGGCCGATGCGGCGAAAAAGCTTTACGATGAAATGAGCGCCACCTTGGAGGGCGGCGATATCAACGCCGTCTTTGAAAAAGCCCAGGCCGCAGGGGCCGTGGTGAGCGTGTTCGGGCCGGTCTCGTTGGGTAATTTGGAAAGCGAGCTGCCCCGTGGCGCAAGCCCGCAATCTCTCATGAGCACACCCAGCGGCAAATTGACAGAACTTGCCGTGCTGCCGGAGGGTGCAGCCATCACAGCCGTCATCTCCCGCAGCATCGTAGCAAGCCCTGAATACACGGCAACCAAGGCTTTCATGTACATGCCGGAGTTCAACAACAAATTGCGCGGGGATATCATGACGGACTGGCAGAACTCCGCCTACATCCGCTTCAACGTGTTGTTGTCTGACAAAATTAAGAGTACGCCCCAACAGTAATCCCCCGTCCACACCATGGGACTCCCCCGGCAGACTATCTTCATTGTAGGCAATGAGGCGTGCGAACGCTTCAGCTTCTACGGCATGCGCAGCATTCTGGCGCTTTACATGACCGGAATGCTCATGATGAGCGAGAGTGAGGCAGTAGAGGTAATGCACCTTTTCTCAGCGCTCATCTATATCTTACCGCTGCTGGGGGCATGGATTGCAGACCGCTTTTTGGGGCGTTACCGCACGATACTGTACATATCCCTCTTCTACTGTTTGGGGCACGGAGTGCTGGCTTTGGCAGACCTGACAGAGAGCTTGGATATGCGCCGTAATATCCTCCTGCTGGGGCTCTTTATCATCGCATTGGGCGCAGGCGGCATCAAGCCCTGCGTATCAGCCTTTGTGGGCGACCAGGTGGATGGGCAGCCCTCGCAGGTGATGACCCGTGTCTATGCCGCCTTTTACTGGTCCATCAATTTGGGGTCGTTCTTCTCTTTCCTCGTCATCCCCTTCATCCGCCAGACCTGGGGATATAGCTGGGCCTTTGCCATACCGGGCATTTTCATGGCCGTTGCTACATTCATCTTCTGGTGCGGTCGCAAATTGTACCGCCACAAAGAACCGACCCACGCAAACTTTCTGCCTACTTTGCTCTGCCGCATTTTCCGGGGAGCAGGCGTGGCATGCGAACGCTACGGTGGAGCGAATGTAGCAAAGGCCACTGATACAGCCATACGCATTGCAGCATTCATCGTGTTGGCTCCCATCGTTATTTTGCTGGCATCCCAATGCAAGGAAGGTGGAGCCAAACTGGCAAGCCTGCTTGGGTGCGGGGAAATAGCCGCCTCTCTTTGTGGGCTGGTAGCCCTGCTGCTGTATGTAGCAGCCCTCATTTTTGCAGCATTGCACTTGGCTGCAACGCGCGGACTCAACAACTTCTTCGGCACAGCCGGTAGCATGTTGTACCTGGGACGCCAGGCGACGGAGGCTCGCTACACGGCCCAACAAATTGCCGACACGCGCGGGCTCATGCGCGTGCTGGTGGTATTCACCCTCATTATCCCTTTCTGGAGCCTGTACGATCAAACGATGTCCAGCTGGGTCTTGCAAGGCAAGGAGATGGAGGCCGTGCAACTCTTTGCACATTTCCGTTTCGGCGCGGAGGAGATGCAGAGCATCAATCCGCTGCTCGTGATGATTTTTGTGCCGCTGCTCACCCTGCTGGTCTATCCCTACATAGGAAAATGGAGCACACCGCTGCGCCGCATGAGCATCGGCATCGTGCTGGCCGGCATTTCATACGGAGCCGTTGCATGGCTGCAATCCCGCCTCGATGCAGGCGAGCACCTCTGCATCCTCTGGCAATCCCTGCCCTACTTCCTCATCACCATCTCCGAAATCTTGGTAAGCACCACCGGTTTGGAATACGCCTACACCGCCGCCGGTAAGACCATGAAGAGTACTGTGCTGAGCTTCTGGTACATCTCCACAACCTTGGGCAATGCTCTTGTCATATACATGACTTCACTGGTGAATGACCCTGCCTCCACCTCCACCTTCCTGCTCTACGGCGGGCTTTGCATCATCATCGGCATTGTGTTTATTCTTGTGACGCGCCGCTTCCCGCTCCAAAGCAACGAGGCATAGCAGCGCAAAGCGCCCGGCGTTCCCGCTGTTCATGTCATCCGGGCTTTTCGTCATCACACCACGCATCAGTACTTTACAAAAGCTCCCGAAAGTGCTACATTGGGCGCATGGCAAATAAACCCGTAGTACTTATCATCCGCGATGGCTGGGGACGCAATCCCCAGGGTCCCGAAGCTGCCAAGCAGACAGGCGATGCCACGGTGCTGGCCAATACGCCGTTCACCGATGAACTGCTGGCTACCTGTCCCCACTCCATGCTCGGGGCTTCCGGGCAGGATGTAGGTCTGCCCGATGGTCAGATGGGCAACTCTGAAGTGGGTCACCTCAATTTGGGTGCCGGTCGCGTTGTATTCCAAGACCTCTGCCGCATTTCCAATGCCATTGCAGATGGTTCACTCGCCAAAAATCCTGTTATCACAGATGCCTTTGCCAAGGCTGCCGGCAGTCGCCTGCACCTCATGGGCTTGGTCTCCGATGGCGGTGTACACTCCCACTTGGATCACCTCATCGGCATCGTCAAGATTGCCGCCGAGCAAGGCGTGAAGGACATCATGATTCACTGCATCACGGACGGCCGCGACACCGACCCCAAGAGCGGTGCCGGGTTCATCTCTGCCCTGCAGGAAGCCGTGGCTCCCTGTGGCGCCAAAATTGCCACCGTTGTGGGTCGTTTCTACGCCATGGACCGCGATAAGCGCTGGGACCGCGTGCAGGTTGCGTGGGATGCCATTGTGCGCGGTATCGGCGAGCAGTGCACCTGCACCCCGGCAGAGTATGCCGAGAAGAGCTATGCAGAAGGCGTGACGGACGAATTCCTGAAGCCGGCCATCTTCTGCGAAGGGGACACCCAGCGCATGCGCGATGGCGATGTGGTCTTCTTCTTCAACTTCCGCGCAGACCGCGCCCGCGAACTTTCCCGCGCCATCATCTACGATGATTTTGATGGATTCGACCGCGGTGTACACCCCAAGGTACACTACATCACCATGTCCGAGTACGAGGCCTGCTATCCCACCCCCGTCGTGTTCGAGCAGGAGCAGCTCACCAACATTTTGGGTGAGGTGCTGGCCAACGCCGGGCTCAAGCAGCTTCGTATCGCCGAAACGGAGAAGTACGCTCATGTCACTTTCTTCTTCAACGGCGGCGTGGAGACGCAATTCGAGGGCGAAGACCGCATTCTTGTGCCCTCCCCCCGCGAGGTGGCTACCTACGACCTCAAGCCCCAGATGAGTGTGGCAGAGGTGGCAGACAAGTTTGTGGAAGCCATTGCCAACTATGATGTAGCTATCATGAACTTTGCCAACCCCGACATGGTGGGGCACACCGGGTTCTTGGAAGCCGGCATCAATGCTTGCGAGGCCGTCGACAAAGCACTTGAAAAGTGCGTGACCAAGATTCGTGAGCTGGGTGGCTGCTGCCTCATCTGTGCAGACCACGGCAACTGTGAGAACATGCTCAACCCCGATGGTTCCCCCAACACCGCCCACACCACCAACTTGGTGGACCTCATCTATTGCGGCCCCGACCAAGCTGAAGTGAAGATGACAGACGGTATCTTGGCAGACATCTCACCCACCCTTCTCAGCCTCCTGGGTGTAGCCCAGCCGGCAGAGATGACCGGCCACCCCTTGGTGACCAAATAAGGCTTTTTCTTACAAGGCTTCATTTTGCCCCGCTGCTTATGCCGAAGCAGCGGGGCTTTTTATCACAGCGTCAAAAATTGAGTAGGGGGACTTTCGTCCCCCTCTCACACCACCGTACGTGCCATTTATGGCATACGGCGGTTTCCAATCAGCGTTTGAGGAGTTGATAAAACGAGATATATCCCTCTGCTCGCAGCCATGCGTTATCCATGC